>NZ_DOPT01000100.1:0-137747 GCF_003512625.1 Herpetosiphon sp.
CAGGGGGATTAAAGCCCCCTGCACCCCCTCAAGGGCAATTGTTGGTAGTCATAGATCTACCGATGAACCAGCCTATCCGTGGTTCGCAGCAGAAACCTACCCTTGTAAGCGAAGGGTGAGGGAACTAAACAAAAATCTAAAACAAAAAACCCCGAACCCATGTCAGGGACGGAGCAAAACCCCGTGGTACCACCCTGCTTATGAGCCGAAGCACATCACTCGTAGGCGCAATAACGGGCGCACCCGCCACCAACTACTAGGCCGAAGCTGTTCCCTGATGGGGCATAAACGGGCGAGTTGGGCACTGGGTGTAGCTTTGCACCAGCCAGCTACTCTCTGTAAAAACGCGCTTAATACTCCCGCGAACCAGATTCTGATTTAGGGCGATTATACCACGGCTTGATTTGTAGACATCAATCCAAAGATTGAGTTAGTTGCAAAAAATAAAATTTTTAGTAAAATGAGACCGATCCCAATAATCAATCACGATTATTGCTCAGCCCCACGATGAAGTGCCTCATACTTCGCGTCATCTAGGCTCGCTGTTGCTCCTACACCACGCACCGTCCGAGGAAGGCTGCTCGCTTAATTCGTCCATTGGCGGACATAGTACCAAGCATTCTTAAACGCAATACCTTTGGATCGCAGTCTCTGGAACCGGTCTCTTTAGCGAACACGTTCGAGTACGAATGCTGGTTTGGCTACATTCCCTGCAATGCTGCAACAACTGAATAATCGAGGCTTGACTACAACTACAACCTTCCTAGGTTGGCTTTGCTGTGCTCAAGTCAAGGGGGCAGTCGGTTCAATCACGCTGGTCTGGTCGATTGAATCGGCTGTGGTTGGCACTTGTTGCCGTGATCTCGCTGTGTGGAGGAAATAGCATGGCTCGATTTTCTTTGGTGCGCCAACTGGTTTTGGCGTTGATGCTGGTGGGTTTGGCATTGCCAGCTGGGCAACCAAGCGCCGCCCAAACTTCGGCAAACCCGCAAACATTCAGCAAACTGTTGATCGATACTGGTAGCTCAGCGAGCCGTTTCGCCCAAACTCATGGCAAATTGCTGGTTGATTATGGGGCATTTGGTTTGTGGCAAATTGCCGATAATCAACTGAACCAGGTTAAGCAATTGGCTGGTGCGACAACCAACGATCTAGATACGCTTAACTTTCGTGGGATTCGCTTCAATCCACTGAAAGCCCAACCAAGCCTCAGATTAACCCAAAGCCCAACCGCTGAGCATCAATTGTGGTTGGTACAATTTATCGGGCCAATCAAAGATACTTGGTTGGAGCAACTCACCAAGGCTGGAGCCGAATTGGTGATTTATGTGCCGAGCAATAGCTATTTGGTGTGGGCTGATGGCGCGAGCCTCAACAAGCTCAATCAATTACAACAAACCAGCCACGCTATTCAATGGATGGGTGTCTATCAGCCTGAATATCGTTTGGCTCCAGAACTACGCACTAAGGCAAGTAGCCCCAAGCGGACTGAATTGGTTGATGTCAGCGTGCAAATCTACAATGCTGGCGATATACAAGCCTCGGTTGATGCAGTCATTGCGGCGAGTAGCAAACTGCATGCCCGACCATGGCAGGTGCTCAATTTCACCACACTTTCGGTCCAACTGCCTGAAACTGAATTGGCAGCGTTGGCACAACGAGCGAATATCTACAATATTGAGCCTTGGAGTGAGCCAGAGCTGTTTGATGAACGCCAAGGCCAGATTATCGCGGGCAATGTGACGACGCTGAATGGCAAAACTGTGCCAAGTGGGCCTGGCTATTTAAGCTGGTTGCAAAGCCAAGGCTTGCCCAACAACCCTGCCGAGTATCCAATTGTTGACGTGGTCGATGATGGCTTCGATGATGGCACGATCAATCCATTGCATCCTGATTTTTATCTAAACGGCGTGCGACCTGGAACTTCGCGCATCACCGCCACATCCAACTGTACTCTTGACCCGCGCGGCAATAGTTTGGCGGGTCACGGCCAAATCAACGCGGGAATTATCGGCGGCTACAACAATCTCACAGGCTTTCCCTATATCGATGAAGCTAGCTCTGGGATTGCTGGCGGCTATAATATTGGGCTTGGAATTGCGCCCTATACCCGTATGTCCAGCACCAAAATCTTTCGTAATAGTGGCTCGTTTAGCATTAGCAATTGTGATGGTGGCGATAGCTACGCCGATATTGTGACTGCTGGTTATGAGCATCAAGCGGCGATTACCTCGAATAGTTGGGGCCAGCCAGGCTCAATGGGCGCGTACAACATTTATTCACAGCTTTACGACCAACTAACCCGTGACGCGAGCAGCGACGATGCGGGCAACCAAGCCATGTTGCATATTTTTGCCGCAGGCAATATGGGTGAATTTGGGGCAAATACGGTTAGCGCACCGAGCACTGCCAAAAACGTGATTTCGGTCGGTGCAACCGAAAATGTGCGCGATGAAGGCGTTTTGGATGGCAACGGTTGTGAGATTTCGCAAGCCGATAATGCTGATGATTTGGCGGTTTTTTCGGGCAAAGGCCCAACCGATGATAGCCGAATCAAGCCCGACATTATGGCTCCTGGCACACACGTAATTGGCCCAGCCCCCCAAGAATCGGGCTTTCTGGGCGCTGGGGTTTGTGGTGGCCTAACTAATCCATATTATCCTGATAATCAAACCCTTTACACCTGGTCAAGCGGTACCAGCCACTCAGCTCCCGCTGTGTCAGGCGCAGCTTCATTGCTCTACACCAAATATCGTACAAGCTTTGGCAATGGAGCAACCCCAAGCCCAGCTATGCTTAAGGCCTATTTGTTGGCTTCGAGCCGCTATTTGGATGGGGTGAATACTGGCGGCAATTTGCCAACCAATCAGCAAGGTTGGGGCGATGTCTACCTGAAAACTGCACTCGATAGCACCCCTAGAATTGTGGTTGATCAAAGCCATGTGTTTGGGGCGAGCGGCGAAAGTTTCAGCCAAGTTGGCCAAATTGCCGATAGCAACAAAGCGTTGCGGGTCGCCCTCACATGGACAGATGCAGCGGGCGGTACTACTGGCGATGCCTTTGTCAATGACCTTGATCTGGAAGTGACGGTTGGCGGCCAAGTTTATAAAGGAAATGTGTTTAATGAAACACTCTCAACGACTGGCGGCGTGGCCGATGCCAAAAACAATGTCGAATCGGTTTATCTGCCAGCAGGGGCAAGTGGCGCGATTCAGGTGCGGGTGATTGCCCGCAATATTGCTGGCGATGCCATTCCTGGTAATGCTGATACTACCGACCAAGATTTTGCCCTGTATGTCTACAATGCTAGCCAAGGCGCGATTGGCACAGTTACGGGGCGGGTGAGCAACGCCAGCAATGCTCCCGTTGCTAATGTGCGAATTGCCACCAGCAATAATTTAAGCACCGTGAGCGATGCCAATGGGAACTATCGTTTGGTTCTACCTGTTGGCACCTATGCTCTGACCGCAAGCATAAATGGCGTATTTCAAAGTGTGCCAGCGCTCACCATTGGCCAAAATGCCCAAATTAGCCAAAACTTTACCTTGGTGTATGGCAGCATTAGCGGGGTGGTGCGCGATAGCTTCACGCCCAGTTTGCCAATTGGTGGAGCCTTGGTTTCGACCGCTGGCTTCAGTACCTTTACTGATAGTTCAGGTGCCTATCAAATTCCGGTGGCCGCGCCGGGCACGGTGGCGCTGAATGTTCAGGCCGATCGTTACACGCCGCAGCAGCAAAATCTGAATGTAGTTGCCAATACCACCACCACAGGCAATTTCAATTTGGCAGCGGGTGCGGTTGAAGGGATGATTAGCGATGCCAGCAGCGGCCTAGGAGTCAAGGATGCTGTGGTCACGCTTGACAGTTACACGGTCAAAACCAATGCGGCGGGTTACTACAGTTTACGTTTGCCCTTGGGCAGCTACAGCGTTGGGGCTAGCAAAGTTGGCCTAATCGCCGAAACGCAGAATTTGACCCTTAGCAATGGCCTGACCAGCACATTAAACCTCAGTTTGATTCCATTGCTCAGCTATACACCGAGCAGCCTTAGCCAAAGCTTTGAGTTTGGGGCGGCTCCGATTAGCGATAGTTTGAGCTTGGAATTAACCAACAATACGACTCAGCCAATTAGCTATAGCCTGCGCGAATTGAGCGATGCTGGCTTTACACCTGCGCGTAACCAACAACGGATTTTGGTGGTGCTGCGCACGGGTAGTGATGATGCTAACGCCGTAACCATCCCGCTGAGCCAACTAGGCTATGCATACGACCAGATTGAATTTGGCGAATTTGCCACAATGAGTTTGGCCGATATTCAAGCCTACGATGCAGTGATGTATCTTGGGACAACCGATACTGCTGCCAACAACCCGCAAGAAGCCAAATTGGCCGAATATCTCGATGCTGGCGGGCGGTTGTTGATTGCTGATAACGATTTGGGTTTCTTCACGCGCACAGGCAGTTTTTATCAGCAATATCTTGATGCGAGCTTTGGCAGCGACGATCCTAACACTGCCAATTACAACTTGATTGGGCTAGATTTCATGGCCGGAATCAATCCCATGGTGGTTGATTTCTCCCCTGATTATTTCGCGCCTGGCAGTTCATCACGCGCGATCTTCCGTTATAGCGATGGCTCGGTTGGTGGCTCGTATATTGAGCGTAACGGCTATAAAGCAATTTATTTGGCAGTTGATTTCCGTAACTTTGGCACAGGTGCCTTTGGTGAGCGCATTGAACGCGATATTGTTGAAGTCAGTCTTGCTCAATTGCTGGGAACCACCGATCAAATTAATTGGGTGGAGCTTGCGCCATTGCGCGGCGAAGTGGCAGCAGGACAAAACAGTTCGGTGGCAGTTAGCTGGTTCCCTGATCGATTAACTCAACCTGGAACTTACACTGGCACGGTGGTTTTGGCCCAAACAGCGGTCTACACCCAAACTGCCGAAATTCCAATCAGCATTACGATCACGCCCAACACCAGCCAGGCCCGACTGAGCGGCGTTGTGACTGGCTCGGGCGTTTGTAGCAATACCCCAGCGCCATTAGCTAATGTATTGGTGACGATCAATGATCAACAAGGCTTGGTTACCAGCGTGCGCACCAATAGCGCAGGCGAGTATGTGGTGTTTGTGCCAACAGGCGACGAGTATAGCCTTGAATTTAGCGCAACCGACCACGTTGCCAGCAGCCAAAGTATTACGGTTGCTGATGGTGAGCCAAGTGTCAATAATGTGCAATTGCGGCTAGATAAAGGTTGTCTGATTGTTGGGCCACATGCGATCAATACCAATGTGGTGTTTGGCGAAAGCAAAACCGAGCAACTATTTGTGATCAGCACCGGAGCGCAAGCGCTGGATGTAGCAATTAGTGAGACCCGTGCTAAAACCGTCAACAGCGGCGATCTAACGCTGACCGAAGTTGATTACAACTGGATCGAAGCCAGCGATGGCACGAATTTGAATATGGGTGCTTACGATTTGGTCAATATCGTCACGCCATTTCCGATTAATTTGTATGGCGTGAGCACCACCGATTTGCGCATCTCGAATAACGGCGTGATGATTCTCAACAATCTGACTGGCTTGATCGAAATCTTCAATCCCAGCCTAGAGAACGCCATCCATAACTACGTAATTGCACCTTACTGGGACGATTTGGATGATGAAACAGGCGGCGTGTATTGGAAAGTCGTCGGCGAAGCGCCCAATCGCGCGGTGGTGGTGCAATGGGAAAATCGCCCGCACTACAACTTTTGGGATAACACCACTTTCCAAGCGGTGCTCTCAGAACAAGGCGATATTTTGTTCCAATACAAGGATGTTGATTTCAACGAACCATTCTTGGATTTTGGGGCTAGTGCTACGATTGGGGTACGCGGCACACGCAGCGAGATTGCCCAATATAGCGTTGATCAGCCAGTGCTGCGTGATCGCATGGCCTTGTGTATCTCACAAACCTGCGATAGTTTGAATTGGCTGAGCGTTAGCCCGAATAAACTTAGCAACTTGACTGGCACACCATCGAGTTTCCAAACGGTTGATCTCGCGATTGATACCAGCAACTTTGAGACGGTTGGCGTGTACACCACCAATTTGGTGCTAAACCACACCACGCCACAGCCGCCAGTAGTTGTTCCTGTAACCGTCAATGTAACCTTGCCCGAAGGCTATGGCGTGCTGAATGGTTTGGTTGAAACAACCTTGGTTTGTGATGTTAATCCAATGCCTTTGGCCAACGTCAAAATTACGATTGACACTGAGCCGCCAACGGTTTTATATACCAATAATGTGGGCAACTACAGCCGCCCAATTCCGGCAGGCAGCTACAACGTATTGGTTGAAGGCTACCCGGGGGCATTTACCAGTGTCAGCTATCAACTAACAGTTGAGGCAGGCCAGACCTATCAGCAAGATTCGCTGTTACGTTTGAAAGCGCCATGTTTGGATACCAGCAGTACGCCAGCGATTACCACCACAACCGAATTGAATATGCCAATCACCGCTAGCTTTAGCTTGAGCAATATCGGCGCAGGTGTGCTCGATTGGCAAATTGAAGAACGTTTGCCACAACAAAAAGCCTTGGCAGCCAATGCCCAACGAGTAACGACCAGCCAAACAGAGGCTCAACCGCAACTGGTTCCAGCCAGCGAACGTTTGCTTGATGGCGGCTTCGAGGCCACTACGATTAGCGATAATGTGGCGACCAACCCCTATTGGAGCCAAGATTCGCGCAACTTTGCCAGCTTGCTCTGCACTGTGGAGTGTGATGATATTATGCCGCATACTGGTGATTGGTTTATCTGGATGGGTGGGATTGGGTCAAACTTTGGCACTGAAACCAGCTATTTCAGCCAAGACTTCAGCCAAACCAGCTTTAGCGCAGGTACATTGAGTTTCTGGTTATCGGTTACTGCGCCGATGGATCGGCCTGATGATTACATGCGAGTGCTGATCAACAACAATGAAGTATTTCGGGTGACCAATGCCGATCGGGCCAATTACGGCAGCTACACCCTTGTAACTGTGCCGATTAATGAGCAAGTGCTCGGTGGCCGCGAGTTGCATAGCATTCGCTTTGAAGCCCAAATTGTCCAAGGCGGCAACACCAACTTCTTTATTGACGATCTGAGCCTTGATTTAATCCAAAGCTGTGCTGGCGATGCAGTGGATTGGTTGCACGTTGAGCCGACTCGGGGCAGTATAGCCGCCGATAGCGAGCAAACAATTGATGTTGCGTTTGACCCAACGGGCTTGGCAGTAGGCACGCATACTGCAAGTTTATGCTTGATTACTAACAACCCCAATCGCCAAAATGTACGAATTCCCGTTAGCTTGACCGTTGAGCCAGCGGCGATCCCGAACTATCCACTCTATCTACCTATGATTATGCGCAACTAAGTACATAGCCTGATTTTAAAACTCATCAAGCAAAACCCCCTGTGATCCTCTAATCACAGGGGGTTTTCGTTAAGCAAATATTAGATTTTGCTGATTAGAATGGGCAATTAGGTTAAATTTGCATAAAAAAATGCTTGCTAGTACAATAGTCCCATCCCCAACGGGATAATGGATATAAGAGATTGTTGCCCCATAGCGCCTCAAACTGAAGCGTTAGAATACGCCCATAGCCAGTGAACGGGCTTTTTTAAGCTATTACTCTCACCAACCTGCGACAATCCCCTTTTGTAGAAAGGAGGGATACAGCTTAATATTTTTATTTTGATATTTTAGCCACATGCTCACGATTGTACCTCTTGGAATTGACTGGTATTACATACACACTTGTGTGTGGAGGATGGCATGGCCAAATTCCCCTTCATTCGGCAAGCAGCCCTCATTGCAATGACGCTCTCATTGGGACTTCAGGGTGCGGCGCAACCAGCCCGTGCCGAAGTAATGCGTGCTCCGACTGCGACGACCAAGTTCCTCGTTGAACCAAACAGCCCAGCCAACAAATTTGTCCGCACGAATGGCACATTGATTGCCGATTATGGTTCTTTTTCAGTCTGGCAAGTTGCCAATAACAACACCAGCAGTCTTAGTCAATTGGCTGGTGCACAAGCCGCCGATTTGGATACGATTGGCTTACGGGGAATCAGCTTCAATCCTTTAAAGAGCGTTCCCACGCCGCAACCAAGCCTGAGCCAAAGCCCAACTGCCGACCAACAATTGTGGTTGGTGCAATTTGCGGGGCCGCTCAAGGATGCTTGGTTGGATGAACTAACCAAAGCTGGCGCGGAACGCGTCATATATATGCCCAACAACGCTTACCTCGTTTGGGCAAATGGCCAAACTGTGGCCAAACTTGATGCACTCAGCAAGAGCAATGGGGCGATTCAATGGGCTGGTGCCTACCACCCCGAATATCGCTTAGCTCCTGAGTTCCGCCAAAAAGCCAGCAACCCTGATGCGAAGGGGCTGGTCGATGTTACGATTCAGTTCTACAACAGTGCTACGGTTGAACGTGATGTGCGCGAAGTGCTTGATGCCAGCGCCCAAGTGTACGCGACCCCATGGCAGGTGCTCAATTTCACTACAATTTCGGTGCAAGTCAGCGAAGCCGCTTTGGCTCCAATTGCTCGCCGCGCCAATGTCTACAACATTGAAGCGTGGGAAGCTCCTCAAAAAATGGATGAGCGCCAAGGCCAAATTATTGCTGGTAACGTAACCACCGCTGGTGGCAAAGTGGTGCCGAACGGCCCAGGCTACTTAAGCTGGTTGCAAAGCCAAGGCGTGCCAACCGACCCCAACCAATATCCAATTGTCGATGTTGTCGATGATGGTCTGGATAATGGGACAACCTCACCATTGCATCCTGACTTCTATGTCAATGGGGTTCGGCCTGGTACTTCACGGATTACAGCTGTTGGTAACTGTACTGCCGATGCCACTGGTAATGGTCAGGCAGGCCACGGTAACCTGAATATTGGGATCGTTGGTAGCTACAACAACCTGACTGGCTCGCCCCACGTTGACGGTGCTAGCTCAGGGATTGCTGGCGGCTATCGCGTTGGCTTAGGCATTTCGCCATTCAGCCGAATTGCCAGCACCAAGATCTTCAACAATGCTGGGAGCTTTGATCTGACCAATTGTGGTGGCGGTAGCAACTACATTGGAATTATTGCAATGGCCTACAGCCATGGCGCTGCCATCTCGTCCAACAGTTGGGGTTCAAACAGTGGTGGTGCCTATACCGCTTCATCACAAGCCTTCGACCAAGGAACCCGCGATGCAAGCAGCACCACTGCTGGCAACCAAGAAATGACTCACATCATTGCCGCTGGTAACGCTGGTTCAGGTACGAACACAGTTGGCTCACCTGGTACAGCCAAAAACGTTATTACCGTAGGTGCAACCGAAAACGTGCGCGACGAAGGCGTGCTCGACGGCTGTAACGAAGGCAATGCTGATAGTGCTGATGATATTGCCAGTTTCTCCAGCCGTGGTCCAACCGATGATGCACGGGTAAAACCTGACATCATGGCTCCCGGGACGCACGTGATGGGGCCAGCTTCACAAATCGCCACCTTTGATGGGACTGGCCTTTGTGGGCCAAGCAGTGGCACTCACTACCCCAATGGTCAAACCCTCTATAGCTGGTCGAGTGGTACGAGCCACTCAACCCCAGCAGTTGCAGGCTCGGCTTCATTGCTCTACACCAAATATCGCACCAGCTTCGGCGGTGGGGTTGCTCCAAGCCCAGCAATGTTGAAAGCCTATATGTTGGCCTCAACACGCTACCTCAACGGGAATGGGACTGGCGGCACCTTGCCATCAAATAACCAAGGCTGGGGCGATGTAAACTTGGCTCCGGCCTTGGACAGCACCCCACGGATCGTGGTTGACCAAACCCGCACCTTCGGCGCAACGGGTGAAGAATTTACCCAAGTTGGTCAGATTGCCGATTCAGCCAAACCAATTCGGATTACCTTGGCTTGGACTGACGCAGTTGGCAGCACCACTGGCAACAGCTATGTCAACGACCTTGATCTCGAAGTGACGGTTGGTGGCCAAACCTACAAAGGTAACGTCTTCAACGGCGCACTTTCAACCACTGGCGGCACTGCTGATAACAAGAACAACATTGAAGGTGTGTACTTGCCAGCAGGCACAAGTGGCTCGATCCAAGTCAAAGTCATTGCCCGCAACATCGCTGGCGATGCCATCCCAGGCAATGCTGATACCACCGACCAAGACTTTGCCTTGTATGTCTACAACGGCTCGGTTGGCCCAACCGGTACCTTGACTGGCCGCGTTGCCCAAAGCAACAACAACCCAGTTGTTGGCGCAACGGTTCGCACCAGCGGTGGCTCAAGCGCTTTGACCAACGCCAGTGGTAACTACAGCATGATCGTACCAGTTGGTACCTATGCGGTAACCGCTAGCTTGCAAGGTGCTTTCCAAACTGTTCCAAGCGTATCGATTACCGAAAATGTCACCACGACCCAAAACTTTGTATTGAGCTACGGCTCAATTACAGGGACGGTACGTGATGCCTTTACCCCCAGCCGCCCAATTGTGGGAGCAAATGTTTCGGTCATTGGCTATAGCACCACAACCAATGCTGCTGGTCAATACACCATTCCAGTAGCCAATGTTGGCTCAACCTTGGTAACGGTCAGTGCACCAAAATACGCCACCCAATCACAATCGGTAACGGTGGTTGATGCAGGCACGGCGACCCAAGACTTTACCTTGGCTGCTGGCGCGGTCGCAGGGATTGTGACCAACAGCGCTAACGGTGCACCAGTTGGCGATGCAACGGTCGCCATCAGCAACCAATACGTCAAGACCAAAGCTGACGGTAGCTTTGCCATTCGCTTGGAGCCAGGCAGTCATACCCTGACCGCTTCAAAGATTGGTTTCGCTGCTGATAGCGCCAGCTTGACGATTAGCAATGGGGTTACGACAACCCAAGATCTGGAAATTACACCAGCTTTTGGTTATACCCCAGCCAGCTTGACCCGCACCTTTACCTTTGGTGATGCGCCATTCACCGATACGGTTGGCTTAGAATTAACCAATAATGGCACTCAGCCATTCACCTACACCATTCGCGAAAATGGTGCGACTGGCTTTACCCCAGCGGTCAACCGCGCTGGTGGCAACGTCTTGGTGGTTCAACGCAACTCAGCAACCTCGGCAACAGCTGCAACTACGGCTTTGACCGCGCTTGGCTATACCTTTGAATCAATCGATAACATTGCATTCGAAGCCCGTAGCTTGGCCAATTTGCAAACTTTTGATGCAGTACTCTTCCTTGGTTCAACTAACGCAACCGCCAATAATGCCAGCGAAACCAAACTTACTGAATACCTCAACGCAGGTGGTAAGCTGTTTATCGCTGACAACGACCTTGGTTTCTTCACCAATGCAGGCACGTTCTACCGAACCATGCTTGACTCAACCTATGGTGGTGATGATCCAGGTGCTGCGAATCGGGCCTTGACTGGCTTCGATTTCATGGCTGGCGTAAATGCTGCCTCAGTGGATGCATACCCTGACTTCTATACTCCAGGTAGCTCATCGACGGTAATCTTCCGCTATGGCAATAACGCAGTTGGCGGTAGTTTCATCCAACGTAATGGCTACAAAGCTGTCTACCTCGCAACCGACTTCATTAACTTGGGCACTGGTGCCAGTGGCGAAGCGATCGAGCGCACCGTGCTTGAGCGTGTGTTGCAAGCAATTGTTGGTAGTGGCGATAGCATTGCCTGGTTGCAGGAAGCTCCTGCGACTGGCGTAATTGCTGGTGGTGATAGCACCAACGTAGCAATTGGCTGGAATCCCGGTGTGATTACCCAACCTGGCACCTACACTGGCAGCCTGAACCTTGGCTACTCCTCAGTGATTAGCCAAACCTTCAATATTCCAGTGACGATGGTGGTCAACCCAGCCGCAACTCAAGCACGAATTAGTGGTACGGTTACCTCATCAGGGGTCTGTGACACTGTTCCAGCTCCAGCTGCTGGCGCTACAATTTTGATCACCTATACCAGCGGGATGACTGCAACAGTTACCACCAATGCCAATGGTGAATATGCCTTCTTCGTGCCTCAAGGTGGCACCTATACTGTTGCCGCTAGCGCCGTTGACCACCTTGGTCAATCGCAAAGCGTCACAGTTGCTGATGGTGCTGAAGTTACCCAAAACTTCACCTTACGCTTGAATAAGCCTTGTGTCACGGTTAGCCCAGGCTCATTGAGCGCTTCGCTCCAATTGGGCGCTGCTCCGGTTAACCAAACCTTGGTTGTCACCAGCAAGGGTGCTGCCCCGCTCAATGCAACCATTAGTGAGCAAAGCCGCAGCGCAATCAGCCAAGCTGGCTATACCATCTCGGAAGTTCCCTATAGCTGGCTCGAAGCCAACGATGGGACGAACTTGAACTTAACCGATGATGCTGAAGCCAACATTACTAGCCCATTCACTGTAACCATCTTCAACACCAGCAGCCGTAACTTGCGGGTTGCTAACAATGGGGTTGTCTTGGTCGGTGCAACCACTGGTGATGTAGCCGCAACTAACGAATCCTTGCTAACTGGCGCAACCAACAATGTTATCTCGCCATTCTGGGATGATGTTGATGATGAATCAGGGGCAACCTACTGGAAAGTTGTTGGTACTGCGCCAAACCGCTCATTGATCGTTCAGTGGGAAAATCGCCCGCACTATAACGGTATTGGTAATGCAACCTTCCAAGTTGTAATCAACGAACAAGGTGGCATGATCTACCAATATAAAGATCTCGATTACGGCGATCCGTTGTACAACAATGGTTTGAGTGCAACCGTTGGTGTGCGTGGAGCAAGCACGGCTCAAGCTGCTCAATTCAGCTTCAACCAAGCTCGCTTGCGCAGCGAAATGGCCTTGTGTGTTGGCGCTACCTGTGATGCCATTTCATGGTTGACTGAAACGCCAAACACGATTACTGGTTTGGCTGGTACGCCAGTCAGCACCCAAGTCGTCAATGTGAGCTTCTCGACCAACGGTCTGACCCAAGCTGGGGTTTATACCGGTAACTTGGTCTTGAACCACAACGCTCCTCAACCAGTGGTAACTATCCCTGTTACTTTGACGGTTACTGCTCCACCGAACTTCGGTACGATCAGTGGTACGATTCAAGGCTTAGCTGCATGTGATGTCTCACCTGCTCCATTAAGTGGCGCAACCGTGACGATCAACACCACGCCAGCAACTGTCTTGACCACCAGTGGTTCGGGGACATATAGCTATAGTTTGGCTGCTGGTAGCTACACGGTTACCGTTGCCAAGGCTGGCTATGTCACCCAAATCTACAACGTGACGGTTCCTACCGCTGGCACAGTGACCCAAAATGGTCAACTGCGCTTGAATGCGCCATGTTTGGATGTTGATACCACTCCAATTAGCGAAACGGTTGCCATCAACAGCATTACCACCCAAACCCTCACCTTGGATAACAACGGTGCAGCGGCCTTGACGTGGACAATCGCTGAATTGGCTGCAAGTGGTCGCCAAGCCCCAAGTGGCGAAGCAGCACCAACCCGCAAGCCAGTTCCAGCCAACTTACGCTCTGCTGGTAGCAAGCAAACTGTTCCAGCCGATGAAGTTGTTCAAGATGGCAGCTTCGAGGAAACCAATGCTGGCGATAGTTCGAATCCAAACTGGAGCCAAACCTCAACCAACTTCGGGGTTGTGCTCTGTACCACCGGATGTTCAACTGGCACCGCCGACGTTCCACACACTGGAACTTGGTACGCTTGGTTTGGTGGTCTGACCCCATCACAAAGCCCACCAGATGAGTTGGGCACGATCTCGCAAACC
Organism: Herpetosiphon sp.; assembly: GCF_003512625.1. Lineage (NCBI taxonomy): Bacteria > Bacillati > Chloroflexota > Chloroflexia > Herpetosiphonales > Herpetosiphonaceae > Herpetosiphon > Herpetosiphon sp. The sequence continues at coordinate 13,806 of NZ_DOPT01000100.1, forward strand.
TTTACCGCTGCTGGCAATGCCTCAGGTACCTTATCGTTCTGGTTGTTTATGAACGAACAAAGCGGTGTTGATAGCGACTATCTCAAGGTTAAGATCGACGGTACTACGGTCTTCACGGTTACCAACGCAGAAGTTGCCGACTTCCCAACCTACACGTTGGTCGAAGTTCCAATCAGCGCAGCCGTTTTGGCCGATACCACCAACCATACCTTGTTGTTTGAATCGTTTGTTGATGGCAGTGGTAACACCAACTTCTTCCTCGACGATGTTTCACTCGATATTGGTGGCGGTGCATCATGTGTTGCTGATGCTGCTCCATGGGTTCGCGCAGTACCAAATAGCGGTACGATTGCAGCCGATGGCTCAGCCAATGTGGCACTTGAATTCAACACCAATGGCTTGGCCGCTGGTCTCCACACAGTCAACCTGTGTATCCAAACCAACGACACAACCCGACCAAATGTTCAAATTCCAGTCACTATCAACGTGACTGAGAATGTTGACCCAACCCGTAAGCTCTACTTACCAATGGTCAGCAAGAACTAAAACAAGTTGGCAGTTACTGAGATTTTTCAGTAACTGCCATTTAATTGGTTAAAGCAAAGGCCGCCTTGGAGCATTTCCAAGGCGGCCTTTGCTTGTAGTAGTTAAACTTCCATCACCACCGGAATAACCATTGGGCGGCGGCGGGTACGTTCGTAGAGGAAACGCCCAACCACTTCTTTGATTTTACGAGCTGCTGGCGAGGAAACTGCTGGCGAGTTGCCTTCGGCGGTTTCTTCACCATCGCTAAATGCCCGTGCTGGCACCACATAGCTTTCGCTGAACGAGGCTCGCACCGCTTCTTTGGCTCCCTCGATCAAATCGGTTGAATCGCGGGTCGAAACAAAGCCGCGGCTCACAATATCTGGCCCAGCCACCAAGTTGCCAGTTTGAAGATCGACCGAAACGACAACCATCAGGATGCCATCTTTGGAAAGCATTTGGCGGTCGCGCACCACAGCCCCACCAATATCGCCCACCGAAACGCCATCAACAAAGACATGGCCGACGGGAGCGCGGCTAACCAGTTTGCCGTAATTTTGGCTGAATTCCATAATCGAGCCGCCCTCGGCAATTAGCACGTTATCGCCGTTAAAGCCCATTCCCTCGGCCAATTGCTTATAGCGGGCCAAGTGACGATAATCGCCGTGGAAGGGAATAACATACTGTGGTTGCACCAAGTTGAGCAACATTTTCAGCTCTTCTTGAGCGGCGTGCCCAGAAACATGCACTGGCAAATCTGAACCATAGATCACATTTGCCCCAAGTTTGTACAAATTATCGATCACTTTATAGACCGATACTTCGTTGCCTGGAATTGGCGAGGCTGAGATAACCACGGTATCGCCGCGTTGAATTGAAATTTGGCGATGGTCGCGATTGGCCATGCGTGAGAGCGCCGCCATTGGCTCGCCTTGGCTGCCCGTACAGACAATCGCAATTTGATCATCAGGCAAGTTCTTCATATCGCCTGCTCGAATCAACGTACCATCAGGCACTTCAAGGTAGCCCAATTCACGGGCGATCGAGGTGTTGTTTTCCATCGAGCGACCAACTGGCACAACTTTGCGACCATAATCAATCGCTGCATTAATTGCCATTTGCACCCGTGAGATATTTGAGGCAAAGGTGGCCATAATGACTCGCCCAGGAGCTGTGGCAAAAATTTGATCAAAGGCATCACCCACCACTCGCTCCGATGGGGTATAGCCTTTCGATTCAACCCGCACGCAGTCGGTAACCAACACGATTGGGTTGCGGCGGCCAAAATCAACCAACCGATCAATTTCGGTTGGCCAATTGTCAACGGGGGTATGGTCAAGCTTCCAGTCGGTGATGTACAAGGCCAAACCAGCAGGCGAGGTCAAGCCAAAGCCGACTGAATCAGGGATGGAGTGGGCAATGTGAAATGGCTCAATCGTGAAGCACCCAAGCTGGAATTTATCGCCTGGCGCAATGACTTTGGTTGCAACTTTATCTGTTAGCCGATGTTCTTTGAGTTTATTCGAGAGCAAGCCAAGGGTTAATGTTGTGCCATACACTGTTGGAAAGCCTAGATCGCCAATCAACCAAGGCACGGCTCCGATGTGGTCTTCGTGGCCGTGGGTCAGCAAAATACCGCGAATATTCGCAACTTTATCGCGCAAATAGGTGATGTCGGGCAACACCAAATCAACGCCCATCATCTCGCTTTCGGGAAACATCACGCCCATGTCGCAGATGACAATATCTTCTTCATACTCAAAAACCCACATGTTGCGGCCAACTTCCGATGCGCCCCCAAGTGGGATAACCCGTAATTTGTTTTTAGTCATACGAATACAAACCACAGTGCAAGTAGGCCTGCACTGTCGTCATGGCTCCTTTCTGAATAATCCCAACCCCGTTTGGCTGAGATAGTTGTTAAATAGAATTTTCTTGTACCACTCCACATAACGATGAGTAGCAGTTCTTCAGATCAAGCCTTTGCGCAATTGCCCAAAAGCCCATGTTAGCCACAATGCCGTTTAATTTGGCTTAGCAAGCTCACGAGTTGCCCCGATGTGGCATATAACGGCACTTTGTTGTAGTAATGGCGATAAAACCAGCGCCGATACCAACGAGTTTGGCTAAATTCTGGCGCAATCAGCACATCAATTCGCTGCACATAATCGTCATAGCTATAATTTGGCCGTAATTGGGCCAACGCCTGCCATGGATAATATTGCAGCAAGCCCAGCGTGCGAATTGTCAGCCCATCAGCCTCAACTTGATAGCTGGTGTTCCACTCCAAGAGTAATTGCCAGAGCATGCGTGGCAGGGTTAAACCCAAACTTAGCAAGAAAAACGCCGTAACTTTTTGGCCATCAGTCCAGCTTGGGGCTTGTTGCCGCCATGAGCTAGGCAATGCCGTTAGTTCTAAACCCAAAAGCCGCCATAAAAGCCACCATGTTGTGAGTAATAAGCCGATGTTCAGCAAGCTCAGCACAATTAATGATCTACGTTGCCGAAAAAAGCTCATTCAGCATCCTTCTAGGTCTAGCAATCAATCGGATGTTCTGGGGTTTCGGCGGTGAGACCTTAAAACATTGACATTTGTTGTGGTGGCGTTGTTGGCTCGTCGGTTTCGGGCAAATTTGGCTCAGTTGTTTCGTTAGTTTCTTCTTGCAAACGCTGGTTGAGCCGCGCAATCAGCCGTGGTATCAACTTGATATCGGCAATTGCATCGGGCATGGCGTTCATGTTACGCAGCACATAGGCTGGGTGAAATAAGGGCAGAAATACCGTTTGGCCTTGGCGTTTAACCCCACGAATGCCATGAATTTTGGTAATTTTGCCACCAGGAAAAAATTTGTTCATCGAATGCCGCCCAAGCGTCGCTATCAACTTGGGAGCCAAAGCCGCAATCTGGCGATCCAAAAAATGGGCACAAGCAGCGATTTCGCTTGGCTCAGGGTCGCGGTTGCCAGGTGGCCGACATTTCACCACATTGGCGATAAAGACTTGTTCGCGGGTTAGGCCAATTTCGGCCAACCATTGTTCCAACAAATCGCCCGAAGGCCCGACGAAAGGCCGACCAAGTGCATCTTCACGTTGGCCTGGCCCTTCTCCAATTAATAAAATCTCGGCATTGGCTGGGCCTTCGCCTGGCACTGCATTGGTTCGGGTGCGACAGAGCGGGCAGGCAGTGCATTGGGCGACTTCTTCAGCAATGGCCGCAAGTGTTGCTGCTGCATGCGTCATAAGCGCAAATTAAACTCAGGATTCAACAACCTAAGAATCATGTGTTGATATTGTACACGAATTTAGGCTTGTCTGATTCTCGATAGGCTAGCTATTCGACGCTGACCCGCTGACCAAACTTGCTCTCGGTACCATTGCGCAACCGCGTAATGTTATCACGATGCGAAACCACCACGGCTAAGGCGATCAAGGCACAGTAGGTCACAATCGCAATATGGCTTTGATCAAGCATAAAAAACACGCCAGCGGTAATCGCGGCGGCAATGCTGGCCAAAATTGAGGCCAACGAAACGTAGCGAGTCAACAACACAACCGCCCACCAAACCAAGGCCGCTGCCAAAAAACCCCACGGAAAGAGGCCTAAAACACCGCCCAAGCCAGTTGCCACCCCACGGCCACCATGAAAACCAGCAAAAATCGGGTAAATATGGCCAACCACGGCAATTGTGGCAGCCATAACCATAGCCCAAGCATTATCAGGCATAAGCCAACGCGCGGCCCAAATTGCCGCAATGCCTTTAAGCGCATCGAGCACAAACACCAAGCCGCCATAGCGTGGCCCAAGTGTGCGCAACACATTGGTTGCCCCAGTGCGCTTCGAGCCATACGAACGCACATCAATTCCGCCAACCATGCGCCCAATCAACAACCCAAAAGGAATCGACCCAAGCAAATAACTGATCACTGCAATCAGCAAATAGTTCACAGAGCCTCCTTAGTCTTGTTTTTGGCGTGGTGGTTGGCGGAAAATAGCCCGAGCACCCCAGATGTATTCGACTCCCGACATAATCGTGAGCAATACTGCAAGCCACAGCACAATCGATGATAAATGGCTCAGCCAGGTTAAACCGCCAGCAAAATCGATCAACTTAAACCAGCCGTCACGGTCGAGGTTGGCGCGAACCATAATCCAGCCGAGTGCTACGATTGTGATGATCATTTTTAGCTTGCCCCAACGCCCCGATGGAATAACCACGCCTTCGGAAGCGGCGAGTGATCGCAAGCCAGTCACCACAAATTCACGCACCAAAATAATAATCGCCGCCCATGGGTCAAGCAGGTTGGTGGCAACCAAACAGACCAAAATGCCAGCAGTGTAAATTTTATCGGCAGTCAGGTCGAGGAAGATGCCCAAATTGCTGACCCAGCCATATTTTCGGGCCAATTGGCCATCGAGCATATCGGTGAGCGCGACCACCACATAAAACCAAAATGCCCAGAAATAACTGATGGCAGTGTCGTTAAGCAACAACATCAACAACGGAATCGTTGCGATGATGCGGATCGAACTTAAAATGTTGGCCAAATTCCATGGGTTCACCCAAGGCTTACGACCCGCCCGCTCCTTCCGACGAAGCAGCGGGGGGCGTTTACTGCGTTGAAAACGCGGTGCAGGTGATTGCCCTGATGAAGGTGCATTACTCATTGATTACTCAGCAAACACGGTTGCGGCATCGGGCACTTGTTGCCAATCGACTAAGAAGGTTTCGATGCCTTTGTCAGTTAACGGGTGCTTGACCAGTTGTTGTAGCACTTTGAATGGCATGGTAGCAACATGCGAGCCAGCCAATGCCGATTGCAAAACGTGAACTGGGTGGCGAATTGAGGCCGCCAAGACTTCGGTTTGGATATTGTAGTTTTTGAAAATCTGGACAATATCGCGAATCAAGATCATGCCATCTTGGCCGATATCATCGAGCCGCCCCAAGAACGGACTAACGAAGGTGGCCCCAGCTTTGGCGGCCAACAAGGCTTGGGAAGCTGAGAAAATCAAGGTTACATTAGTTTTGATGCCTTCGCTGGTCAATTGCTTAACAGCTTTCAAGCCTTCAGCCATCAACGGCACTTTGACCACAATGTTTGGTGCCCATTTGGCCAAAATTCGGCCTTCGCGGACTATTTCATCGGCTTGCAATGCCACGGTTTCGGCACTGACTGGGCCGGGACAAATTTCAACAATCTCTAAAACCACATCACGGAAGTTGCGGCCTGCTTTTGCTGCTAATGAAGGGTTGGTGGTCACACCATCAACCACACCCATCGCCACCCCTTGGCGAATCTCTTCGACATCAGCAGTATCCAAAAAGATTTTCATCCAGTTGCTCCTTTGATTGCCCTGGTTAGAACCTATGCCTCTCAGACTTCCAGCATGCATTATAGCAGCATAATGCGCTGCATCATAACAATGCTGATCGTTGTGACTGGCTCGGGATCAAGGAGTAGAGATTAGACTCAATACAGCGTTGTGGGCTAAAAAGAGCAACTGCGCCATGGGTTTGTCGCCATAGCGCAGTTTGCAAGCATTGGGGCAATTTAGCGATAAGTAATGCTTGAATCGATCATCACGACTTGGATTATGTCACCTGTGATACGGCTGCCAAGTTGCCAGCGAATGTTGATTGTATTGATGACTTTACCATCTTGCTCTGTTTTAATGTAGCGATGATGCTGATCACTCATCACAATTTTCTGCCAGCCTTGGCCGAGTAAGATTGGGTCGTAGAAATTGGGTGCAAGCGTTAAGTCACTTGAATCGATGACCAAGGCTTGTACGCCATCAATATAGGTGATTTCCTTGCAATCGTTACTGGAGCGTTGGTAATTCAAACTTCTAAGCCAGCCGTAAGCATAGCCATTAAAGCGTTCGTGAGAGACAGAGTTAAACACCATCGCATCGGGTAGTAATGGCAAGCTATGGGTAATTGGCTCAACGAGCCATGCTACTCCGATATAAGAAGGATATTCTTGCCCTCGAAAGCTAATCTGTGGAACACTATTTGGGGTCGATTCGCTGATAATCCCAATACTGCCGCTTAACTGAAGGTTGTAGCGACTTCGTTCAATCAAACTAAGCGTACCACCATGATAGCCTTGCTCAGTTCTGACTCCATAAAATGCAAAGGTTGTATCGTCTTCGAGGTTATTCCAGTTGTTTGGTTCAGTTAATGTTTGTTTATATGTTGCTGATATTTGGCTTGGGTTGCTGTCGCTGCTGAAAACACTATAGCGAATGTTGCTGTTTGGGTTGGTTGTGCTTGGGCTACATGCGGATTCAGGTGGATAGTTGGTGTTGATGTAGGCCTGAAGCTTGGTTTTGGTGATCTGATTATGCTGCCAGCCATAGAGCAAGCTATCAACTAATCGATCTGTACCAAGCTGATAATCCTGCTGATCTGGTTGGGTTGGGATTTCTAATGCTTCAATTGGGCTGAAAAAGCTGGGGTCTAACGTGAAATTTGGCTGCTCGGAGGATCGCAGAGTTAACAGATGCATCCCCAACAGCCAATCGTTTGGGCTTGATTGGGCCAGATATTCGTGCTCGCTGAGCTGGTTCATTAGCAGCACTTGAATTGTATTATCAACAAAACGCAACAATGGAGGGCCGATATAACTATCACTTCCCAATAACGTATTGCTTGCTTGCCAGCCACCAAGTTCAGATATAGCTTTAGCTAAATCGTAGGTAATCTGCTGAGAACCGAAAGTCTCAGCTACGAGGCTCGCTTCGAGCGTGATCTCGCCCGGCCAAAAGCTTTGTAGTTGGCGAATTGGCATCAGCAGATCGCGTTTAAGCAATTCGCCCCTGGCTGGGTCATTCAACAGTTCATTATTGATGGTGGTATCTGATGGGAAGCGCACATCGTGCGTTGTAAAGATATCTGAAGTATTTACTAACGGCAGTTCGAGGTTTGGCCGTGAATGATTCGTTTGCAGCAATTTAATCGAAACAAACAATTGATCAGTATTCATCGGCGTAAAGATAAAAATGTAAAGCTGGGTTTGCTCATGCTCAAATATCAAGGTTGTATCTTGGGGATTTATGTGCTGAATCGGCTGAGCAATCCAATTTGTGGCGGCCAAGCTGGTTCGATAATGCTCAATCAGCTTATCGATTGGCGTATCAGTGAAATAATCGTCAATTGCTTTAATTGGTAAATCGTTGGGATTACTGTTTGAATCGAGATCAAGTGTCATAAGCTGATCGAGCATAACCTTCGGCATAAGTATCCTCAACCAATCATTAATGTTAGCACTCATTGGGTTTGGTGCAAACTCGTAGGGTTGGCTTTGGGCTGGTCGTTGCAATTGCTCGATTATGGCAAGATCGCTACTCTGACCACCGTTGATCGGCGTGCTGGTTGGGTTGGCTTGGTCGGCCATTGTTACTGTTGGACTTGTTGAAAGCAAGCTATCTGGTTGACCACAAGCAGCTAAAACGAAGCTTATGAGCAAAAACCAATAGTTCGATCGACGTTGCATACATCATTCTCCAGTTCAAAATCCACCAACTTAAATCGCTGATCTCACTGCTTACTCTAGCTGGATAATTGGGCCAAACAATTGGTTTTTACTGCCAATAGTTGGGCTAAACAGTAATTGGCAGTAAACTTCTGCGCTCAATTTCGGTATCAAGGCTGAGTTTTGATATCGACTGCTTTGTTATAGTTCCTAAAAGCGTTAAATGTAGGAGGTGGGTGATGAGCCGTTTTGGTGCAGAACCGCTAGAATTTTTTCAAAATGTCTATAACGATGTGCCGCCGTGGGATGTTGCCGCACCCCAACCAGCCTTGATTGAGTTAATCAACGCCTTTCCACCGCAAAATCCTATTCTTGATGTTGGTTGTGGTTCGGGCGATTTGGCAATTGGCCTCGCGCAACTTGGTTATACGGCGGTTGGAGTCGATTTTGTGCCAACTGCGATTGAACAAGCCCAAGCCAAAGCGGCAGCCTTGCCCAGCGAGGTTGCCCAACGCCTGCGTTTTCTAGTTGGTGATGGCCTTAAGCCCTCCTTGCTTGAAACCAAATTTGGGGCAATCGTCGATACTGGCTTTTATCATTTGTTTAATCAAGCTGATACCGAAGGCTTTATTGACGAATTGGCTCAAGCCTTACAACCTCAAGGCCGCTATTATTTGTTGGCGTTTGGCATCGAGTTTGCCAGCGTTAATGTGCCTCGTGCCATTACCGAGGAGGAAATTCGCGGTCGATTTACTGCTGAGCGTGGTTGGCGTGTGCTCGATCTGCAACCAGCCCAATTTCTCAATCGAGTTGGGCCGCCAGTCGCCGCACTTGCCGCTTGTATCGAGCGAATCTAGCCCTCAGCAGGTTCGGTTATTCGTCAGAAAACGTTCAGAGGCGGCCCTGAAATGCTAAATCCAACTTGCACAATCACCTAAAATCAGCTATACTCAACAACGTTGCATGCGCAACAATCCCTTAGCCGATGTGGCGGAATTGGCAGACGCGCTACGTTCAGGGCGTAGTTCTCGCAAGGGAGTGTGGGTTCGACTCCCACCATCGGCACCACTCAACAATCGCGAATATTCGCGGTTGTTTTGTTTTAAACCTGCTACCTCAGCCATAAACGGCTGTGATAAGATTATGGCTAGTGTTGTTTAATATCGAGGTATAAGGATGAAACCGCTTAACCTCATTCTTTTTGGCCCCCCAGGTGCGGGGAAATCGACCCAAGCTGCCTATTTGGATAAATTGGCAGCGATTGATTCAATCTCCACCGGCCAACGCCTACGCCAAACTGTCGAAACTGGCTCTGAATTGGGTCAAGAGGTCGCTCAGGTCATGGCTGAAGGTCGTTTGGTTGACGATACATTAATGAACAAATTACTGAACGAATGGTTGCTAGGCATTCCTAGCGAGGTTGGGGTGCTGCTCGATGGTTATCCACGCACGCTGAGCCAAGCCCAAAGCCTTGATCAATTGATGCAGACCATTAGCCGTCCGCTTGATGTGGTGATTGCCCTAACCCTCTCTGATGAAGAGGCCATTCGGCGCTTAAGTGGCCGCCGCATCTGCCGAATCAAAGGCCAGCCCGACCAAATTTTGCATATTAATGATCAAGCAGCTTTAGATGCTTGTCGAGCTAATGGCGGCATGTTAATCGAGCGTGATGACGATAAGCCGGAGACGATCAAACGCCGTTTAGCTGAATACAATGCCAAAACTGAGCCACTGCTACAATTCTATGGCGAACGCGATTTGCTGATTTTGATCGATGCTGATGGTACACCTGATCAAGTTTCTAAGGCGATTGAACAAGCTTTGCAACAACGTTTTAATGGCGCTTAGGAGCAGCAAAAGATTAATATAACGCTTATTAGCTTTTGCCAAAAACGTGCTACACTACATGCAGGTGCAGCAATGCACAAGCTATCAAGGAGGACTTTCAATGGCCAAGCCATTAGCAGTTAGCGATGCCGAATTCGAATCAGCAGTGATTAATTCCGATATTCCCGTTTTGGTTGATTTTTGGGCACCATGGTGTGGGCCTTGCCGCTCAATCGCCCCTGTGCTCGAAGAGTTGGCTGACGAATACCAAGGCAAATTGTTGATTGCCAAGGTTAACACCGATGAAGATAGTGGCAACGCTATGAAGTTTGGGGTCCAAGGTATCCCAACCTTGATCTTCTTCCAAGGCGGTCAAGAAGTTGATCGGATTGTCGGCGCTGGCCCTAAGAAGATCTATCAAGAACGAATCGAAGCGATTCTTAACCCAGTTACCGAAGCATAATCGACTTTAATCGTAAGTAACCACAGCACCGATCGTTATGATTGGTGCTGTTTTTTATTGCCCAACATTCCTTAGCATGCTAAACTGCTTGAAGCAGGTTTGATCATGGAGTTTTTGGCCATGCGGCGAACATTCAATCAACTTGGGGCGTGGTTGTATCGCGCAATGCCTGGGCTTGGCCAACGTTGGGCCAAACGCTTTCAGGTGCAGGCGGTTGCAGCCCAAATTCCATGGACTCCGCTGCATGGCACGTTAGCTCAACAGCGAATCAGTTTAATTACCACTGGCGGCGTGCATCTACGCACCGATCCAGTGTTTGATATGCACGACCCGCACGGCGACCCCAATTTTCGTTTGATTCCCGCCACCGCTAGCCCCAACGATTTGATGATTACCCACGATTATTATGATCATCGTGACGCTGATCGTGATATTAATATTGTCTTGCCGATCAGCCATTTTCAGCAACTCGCCGCCCGTGGCACAATTCAAAGCCTTGGGCCATGCTATAGTTTCATGGGCCATATCACCGATGAACATATTGAGACATTAATCAAGCAAACTGCCCCAACCATTGCCCGCAATTTGCGCGAAGCTGGCGTGACAGCAGCAGTGCTTACTCCGGCCTGAGGCATCTGTAATCAGTCCGTGGGACTGATCGCACGAGTTTTAGAAGCGGCTGGGATTAGCACCGTCAGCTTTTTTCTGCTGGCTGAAATTGCCCAACAGCTGGGTATTCCACGAGGGCTAAGCGTGAAGTTTCCGTTCGGCCATGTATTGGGCGAGCCAGATAATCTTGCACAACAGCAACTATTAATTAACCATGGATTGAATCTATTGATCAACGCAGCGCAAGCAGGCACATTCATTCAATTGCCCTATCGCTGGAAGCGTGAGGATTGGCCGCGTTTACTTGAGGCTCAGCAGGCCGATTTAGCGCAATCTGATGCACAATAATTGCAAAAACATGGTATGATTTTGAGCCATAATCAATCAATTGTTCAGCAAGCATATTAATTCAACTGAATGGTGGCCCCACCATGGAAGAACACGATCAAATCGATGCCAGCCTTCAGGAAAATCTCTTATCGTTTCGGATCGACACCCTCACGATTTTAGTGTATTTGTGCTTGGGGTTTGGCGTGCTTTGGTTCGCTATGCTGCTAACCCAAGTTACCAGCAATGCAGGCGATTATACCCGTAGCGGCCCGCCGTGGGTGCTCTTTGCTGTTGGCACAGGCATGGCTTTTATGGGCCTGCGCTACAACAAAATTCGCTTGGCACGAAGTGCTTTCTTCTTTTCAATTGTCGGCACACCAACGATTAGCCTCTTTTTGCTGCCTGGCACAACTCAATTTATGAGCTACTCGCTAGTGTTGGCGGTGATTATCGCGGGGATTTTGTATTCGCCTCGCGCCCCATTCACCGTTGTTGCACTTGTAGTGGTTATCTTCTTAATGGTTGGAATGGCCTCGGCAACCAATTTTACCAATCACTATGGCTCAATTACTCAATTTATCACTACCTTTACGCCGCCTTCAGTCACGTTGCTGTTGGCAGCGCTTACCAGTTGGCTAGCAACCCGCGACTTGGTAGCAACCGTCGAATGGGCCATGGAAAGCCATCGTTTAGCCGAACGCCGCGCCGAACGCCTGCGGGTCAGTGAAGCACGGGTTGCCCGTACCTTGCTTGAGCTTGAGGGCGCTTATGAAATGCAATCGCGCTTGAATAGCCAGTTACAAGTTCTTAACAAAGAGCTAGAGGTAGCACGGACTGCCGCCGATGAGGCTAATACATTAAAAACTCGCTTCTTAGCCAATATGTCGCACGAGCTGCGCACGCCACTCAATGCGATCATCAACTTTACCCAGTTTTTGGGCAAACCCCGCTATGGCGATTTGACTGCCCGCCAAATTGAGCTGCAAGAACGGGTCTTAGTCAATAGCGAGCATCTGCTTGGCCTAATCAACGATATCTTAGATCTCTCGAAGATCGAAGCCGGACGCATGGAATTGCACCTTGAGCTGCTTGATTTGCAGCCAATTTTCAATGGGGTTATGGCAACAGCGGTTGGCTTGACCAAGAGCAAAGGCTTAAACCTCGAATCAGATGTTGAGGAAGAAATTCCGCCTGTACGTGGCGATAAAGTGCGGGTACGCCAGATTTTGCTCAATTTGCTTTCCAACGCTGCCAAATTTACCGACAGCGGCGGCATTACGCTCCGCGCCTTCGAGAGCGATGGGATGGTACAAATTTCAGTCATCGATACTGGCGCAGGTATTCCGGCTCACGAATTGCCCTTGGTTTTTGAAGAATTTCACCAAGTTGAGCAAGCCGCCTCAGCCCAACGCCAACAAGGCACCGGCTTGGGCTTGCCAATTAGCCGCCACTTGGTAGAATTACAGGGCGGCACCATGTGGGCCGAAAGTCAATTTGGCAGTGGCTCAAGTTTTAGTTTCACCCTGCCAATTGCTGAAAATCTTACGCCCGAAGTCGTTATTTTCGACCCACAAACGAAACAGACAGCGCTATGATTGACCCAAACTTTGCCCATGTGCTGGTTGTTGAAGACCGTGATGATACCTTTTTCGTGGTGCAAGATCTGCTGATCACTGAAATTGGGGTTCGCTCGTGCGTGCGCTGCCGCGATGGACGTTCGTTAATCACCATGCTCGATGCACCAACATCAGGGCTATTTGACTTAATTTTGTATGATATTAAGCGACCCTTGCGTGATGCCTTTGCCCAATTACCAATGTTGCGCGTGCATCCAAAATTGATTGGCACACGCATTATAGCCTTAACCGCCAATATCATGCCCGATGACGTAGAACGAACGCGGAATGCTGGCTTCGATGGCTTTATTGGCATTCCAGTCAAACAAGATCGTTTTCCCAACCAAATTTGGCGCATTCTACATGATGAATGGGTTTGGGAACCACGTTAGCCAACCCAAAGGTCGAGAGGCGCTTTTTATGCAAACAATGTGGATGCTCGCAGCAGGCGATTTGCTGACATTTTCCTTGACTACCGCTGCTCTGTGGTGGCTTACCAGTATGATTGGCTTGATGGATGCCGAAAGTGGCTACTTGGCTGGCCTCGGCGCATTAATGATCAGTTTCGGTGGTGCGTTATCATCACTCAATCGGTTTAGTCGTTTGGCCATGGGGCAAAGTTTGTTTGGTTGGTCGATCGATCTGTTTCAATTTTTAACCCCAGGCTTTGTCTGTTTGGCCTATGGCCTGTGGTATGGCCAACAAGCCCTGCGCCTACGCCGCACAACCCAGATTTGGCTGGCCCCAATGCTCACAATTTTCGCGATTCAGAGCTTTGCTGCCTTGATGATTGGTCGCCAAAATGGCCCAAGTCAGTTTATTGTGCTGTTAAGTTTTACCAGCATCGCCAGTTTTACCATGATTGGTCTGTGTATTCGCCAAGCCCGTTGGCAAGGCTTGCGCACGGTAATCATCTTTTCGGCAGCCTATCTCACGATGATCAGCAGCATGAATATCATTGCTCATAGTTTTAACGAACAAAACGACTTAATGATTTCGATGGTGTTGACGACCAATATGTTGGCGGCGCTCTGTTTTGCTGGGGCGGGCTGGATTTTGTATCAGAGCACCAAGCGACGGCAGCAGATTCAACGAATTATGGCGATGCTTGATGATAGTTTGGCCCAACCCAAACTAAATGGGCGGGCTGGGCCAATTCATTAATTACAATACGCTACGTTCAATAAATTCGCCCATTACGCGATTAAATTCTTGCGGTTTTTCCAAGCTGACCATATGTGCCACATCGGGGAAGGCCACATATTGGGTGTTGACAACATGCTCAGCTAAATATTTGGCTGCTTCAACACAATCAGATTCATCAAGCAAGCCAATCAAAATCAACATTGGCACTTTAATTTCGGCTAAACGACCAACCGCTGGTGGCTCCAAGGGTTGGGCTTGGGCTTCGACAGGCTGATTAATAAAATTCTCGTAGGTCATCGAGCGCACAGCTTCGTAGACTGCTGAATCAGCTCGCCCTGCTGGTTGATTGGGGCCATCAGTCCAAAAACGCGCCTCTAGTTCGGCCAATAAAGCCCAATCTTTGGCTTCTTGCGCTGCTTGCATCTTGCCGATTGGCTCAACTAATTCGGGGGGAATTTCTTCCGAGCCAAAGCCACCCAAGCCTGAGCCAAGCACCACCAAGCCGTTAACCCGTTCGGGAAAACTTAAGGCTGAATCAATTGCAATGCTGCCGCCACGCGAGTTGCCAATCAACACCGCCTGATCCACCTTGCAATGATCAAGCACAGCCAAAAGATCTTGGCGATTGGAGAAACTCACCGCTTCGGTCTTGGAGCGCCCAAAGCCGCGGGTATCATAGCGAATGACGCGATAGTTGGGCGAAAAATGGGCAACTTGGGCATCCCACATGCGCAAATCGGCCACCCCAGCGTGAATAAACACCAACGGCAAGCCACTGCCCACCGCTTCATAATACAATTCACCACCATCAACAGCGACGTAGCCTGTTTCAAGCGCTTGACTCATTCAGCATTCTCCTGATGAACATTTGTTGTTGTTAGTATAAACGCACAGTTGTGCGTGATCGAGCGACTAAAGACCGAGATTTGAGCCATGCCCGTTAGTTTATGGTACGATCAAGCTAGAACGTTTTAGAACAGAAAGCATTATGAGCGAATTAAGTACCTTACAAATCGATCTGCTAGCGTGGTTTCAAGCCAATGGCCGCGATTTACCATGGCGACGCACCCGTAATCCTTACTATATTTTGGTGTCGGAAACCATGCTGCAACAAACCCAAGTTGATCGGGTGATTCCCAAATATGAGGCATTTTTGGCCCTATTTCCGACGGTCGAGGCCTTGGCTAGTGCTTCAACCGCCGATGTCATTCGTTCGTGGCAAGGCTTGGGCTACAATCGTCGCGCGGTCAATCTGCAACGGGCGGCCCAAGCAATTGTCGCAGCAGGCTATCCCGCCGATCCTGCTGGTTTCCCCGCTACACCCGAGGGTTTGCGCAATTTGCCAGGGATTGGAGCTTACACCTCGGGGGCGGTCGCATGTTTTGCCTTCGAGCGTGATGTGGCCTTTCTTGATACTAATATTCGGCGTGTGGTACGACGTTTGTTGGTCGGCCCCGAAGATGCTCCGCCTGAAACCAATGAACAAACGTTGATCGATTATGCCCAACAATTAATTCCCCAAGGCCAAGGCTGGGCATGGAACCAAGCAATTATGGAATTGGGAGCGTTAATTTGTAGTGCCGCCAAACCTCAATGCTGGCGTTGCCCAGTCAATCAACATTGCCGAGCCTACGCGATTTGGCGCGAAGCCAACACGCAGCTTGATATGTGGCAACCACCAGTGATCAAACCACGCAAAAAGGCTGCCGAACAACCATTTCATACATCAAACCGCTATTTTCGTGGGCGCATTATCGATGCCCTGCGAGCACTCGAAACCCAGCAAAGCCTTGATCTGGCTAGTTTGGGGCCACAAGTCAAGCCAGATTGGGTCGGCAATGAGCATGATCTCACATGGCTAGCCAAGTTGGTCAATGGTTTGGCCCAAGATGGCTTGCTGATTTGGCAGCAGCAACCAGAGCAGCAATTAGCCGAGTGGAGTGTGCGACTACCAGCTTAACCAAGGTGAAGGACTCGCTACGAGACGTTGCGAAACTATTTCGTTGCTGCTGGGTAAATACCTGTATTCTAAACCCATAAACAAACGAGGCCAAGTGAACCATCATCACTGCTGGACACAATCGTTTGAGGAATTCTTCTCAACGAACGATGATGAATTCGCCAACTAGCTTCAGCAAATTCCTTCATTACGAAGGCAAGCACATTAAAAGCATCGCATCTGAGTTTATTCAGCAAAGTAGTCAATGCTAGGCCGTTGCTGCCCTGAATAACCAGAAAAGCTCGAACAGCGTACCGTCGCAATGCCTGAACAAGAGTATTCGCCATGTCTTCAACTGGTTCGCAAACCTGAAGTTGGTTCATTACTCATTCGGTTCGCTCTGAGGCTTGATGCTTTGATCGCGATTGATACCAATTTTGGTAGTTTACGAAGCTAGCCTGTTATAACCACCGGTACGAGGCCAATGCCCTCCTTTTCACGATTGCTATCGTGTTGATATTGGCTGAAACGTCGCCGGATGCGCTGGCCTTGCTCGTTGGCTGTTGCCGCGCCTTGGCACCCCATGGACGGGCGCAACAAATCCACCGCGCCTCCTGCTAAGCCAGCAACGGCGTAGACACCTCCTTCCGCCGCACCTTTGCCCAGCGTCCCCCTCGCTGGGCAAAGGATTTTTAGTGCCCCAAAAGATCAAGTTGCTCTTGCTCAAGTTTGATATTCTGTTCCAGCATTGCCCCGATCAAGGCTTGGCAATCATAAAGCAATGGGTGTTGTTGGAGTTCAGTGAGGCTTTGGCGTTCTTTAGAATTCAAGCTTTGGGTAGCTTTGCCAGCCCGCTGAAAAATCGCTGGATCAGGCTGCCACAGGCGAATCTTGGCAACATGCTGGCGTAGATGCGCCAAAATTCGCAAACCACCTACATCGTAATCGCCCCAGTGATACCACGTTAAATTGGGCAAAGCCATGGCTAGTTTGCTCAAAAATTGGCAGAGGCTGGGGCTAGCAAAGCCACCGGTATAGATCAACAACGCCTGTGGTTGGCGGGCAAGCATACTGTGGAAGCTGGTCAAGTTTTCAATCGTAATAATTTCAGTACAGGCTGAATCCAGCACCTGAGCTTGACGCAACATCGAGCTAGGCAAGCCCAAACTTGGCCGAAACGCGCCTAATTCCAGCCGATTCCCATGCAATTCCAGTTGTAAATCGCCAGCAAGTAGCACATATTCTGGCACTTTTTCGAGATTAAAGGCTTGCAGCAAAGCCCGATCATTGTCGCCAAATTGCTTGGCTTGCGGGGCAAATTGGCGCAAAACCCGCAAAACTGCGCCTTCTAGCTCGCTAAATCGTTTGCTCTGACCCAGCCAACCTACGCTAAATAAACGCTCTAAAATTGGCGTTTCTAGCTGAGTCAGGCCATAAATCGCCCGTAGTACATCGCGATTCCAAGCAGGGTCGGTTAAATCAAGCGGTTGGATCGAGCGCTGTTGGATTAATTGCTGTTCGAGCCACGCCAGCCAATCAGCCAGCCAGCCTTGAACTGGCACATATTCAGCCAATAATGTACGCAAGGCCTGCTGTTGCTCGGCCAAGGGTTGGCGTTTCAGCAAACGATATAGCGCCGCCGCATCAAGCAAATCAACCGCTTCAAGCCAATTGCCTTCTTCCCATTTACGCCAATACAACTTGATTATCTGATTTTTTGCTAGCTCAACCAAGTAGTTATTGGTTTGTTGGCGTTCGTCAATCTGTTTATCATCAAAATAACGCGAAAATTTGGCCGCTTTAATCTGCACCCGATTGACTCGCTGACGCTCTGGCTGCTCGTGTTGATCAAGTAATTGCTGCAAAATTGCATTGCTAGTTTTGTTCAGATTCAGCATTCAGCGCCTCTAGACGAGCTGCATAATTACGATATGGCTCGACCAAAACCCGCTGCTGGCGATCTTTCAAGCCAGTCAAAACCAAGGTTGTACACATTTTGGGCACTAAATATTCGCAACGCTCAATCGGCGTGGCCGTGATAATTTGTAAACCAAAATGGTGAAATAGATCAAGCGTCGAGCCAATCCGATCTTGATCCATTTTGGAAAAGGCTTCATCGAAGGCCACAATCCGAATGGTTGAGCGTTTGCTACGTTCATTAATTTTATAAAGCTGCACAAACGAGGCCGCAATCGTCACATAAAACGGAGTTTGAGTTTCGCCGCCAGATGTTTGACCCATAATTTTGCTCAAGCGTGAACGAGTACCATCACGCTCAATCACATCAATATCATAGCTCAAGTAGCGCCGATAATCGGTAATTTGAGCCTGCTCAAGCTTTTCTTGGTCGGTTAGGCCAGGCTGAATTAACAATTGGAAGAAACGATCAAACGTGGCTTTGTGCTGCTGATAAAATTCACTATCCTGAATCATCTCGCTAGTAACATTGGCTGATTGCTCAATCAATTGATAAAAATCACGCAATGAATCGGCAATTTCATAGCGAAAATGATAACGCTGGCCATTGAAATCTAAGCCTTGCAAAGCATCATTAATCCGATCAAGCTCTGCTTTGGCGCGACCAATATTTTCACGCAATTTATGCAGAACATGTTCGCGTAGCTCGGTTTCAGTTTCATGTTTGGCTTCAGCAATTTTCTGTACAAAATGCGGTAAATCAGTAGCCTCAAGCTCAGCGCGTTTCTCTTGGAAGCTCGTTTGCTCGATATTGGCTAGTTCACGCGCTCGAAAATCGCGATTATAGAGTATAACTTGTTCGCGTAATTGTTCTTGGGTATTGTTAAAACGGGTATTATAGCCACGACCTTGTTGCTCGGCGGTTTCTTGCAAACGGCTAAATTGCGCTTGCTCATTGTTCTCGCGCTGAAAATCGTTGAGTGCATCGTCAATTTGGTCGGGATAGCGTTGCTGCGTATGCTCAAACAGGCTTTGAGCATTCAACAATTGATGTTGGTTTTCTTGAAGTTGTTGTTCAATCTGAGTAATTTGATTATTCAGTGTGCCAATAATCCGCTCTAAACGGCGAATATTCAAGGCATATTCTTCATGAATTATGTGTAAACGTTTAACTTCGGCCTCAAGTGCCGCCACGCCGCTAGTATCAATGCTATCGTGTTCGCGTTGCAATTCAGCAAGTGTCGTTTGTAATTCGCTTGAATCAAGTTCTTCCTCGAAATACGAATCTAAGCCTAATAAAAGTTGTTGTAATTTTTCCAATTGATCATAATATTGGCGCTGGCGTTGTTGTTCTGGGCGTAATATCGCCAATTCGGCTTGGATTTCGGTTAATTGCTGGCGGCGGCTTTCAATTTGCGAGCGTTGGGCGCGTTCACCGATAAACCAAGGCTGAAATTTCCGTGGATCAATCGAACGCGCTGTCCATTCTTGATAAACCATCACTTCAGCGGTAATCGCACGGCGATGTTGACGCAAATCTTGCACATGCTGACAAGTAATAATATCACCTAAAATTGCCGCAATATATTTATCAATCAAGCCAGTTTTGGCTTTGACTTTGGTCGCCAATGATAATGGTCGTGCTGGGCGAGCTTCTGCACTAGCTTGTTGTAAATCAACCAAACCAACATCATAGATCCGCTCTTTTTCGCGTAACTGATCAAGCAAATCAAGGGCTTGGCTATAATATTTAGGTTCGACAATAATATTGAAACGGCGTTGACCAAGCATTGCCTCAACCGCATTTTGCCAATGTTCATCAGGAATTTCTAACAGCTCACAAAGCAAAAAGAGTTCAATATTTAATGCTGATTTTAAGTACTTACGCACATTTTCCACATTTTGGGGATAATGATTTTGGCGATTCGATTGCTCAAGCTGGGTAATTTCTTGTTTTAGGCGGCTTTCTTGTTCAAATAAGCGCGAGATTTTATCGTCGGTTCTGGTCATCGCCTGGAGTTGCAATT
Source organism: Herpetosiphon sp. (assembly GCF_003512625.1). Taxonomy (NCBI): domain Bacteria; kingdom Bacillati; phylum Chloroflexota; class Chloroflexia; order Herpetosiphonales; family Herpetosiphonaceae; genus Herpetosiphon; species Herpetosiphon sp. The sequence goes on from NZ_DOPT01000100.1 coordinate 33,684, forward strand.
TCAAAGCAGAGCCAGCCGCCGTGCTCTGTTGTTGTAATAAAGGCACAATTTGCTGTGATTGGGGAATGTGCTCAGGCTGCTGCAATAAATTAACCAAATCTTGCTCAGCAATTGGCTGTAATTTATTCAATAATGCCGCAATTTGGATTAATTTGGCTTGTAGTTGTCGCCAACGTTGGTTAATTTTTTGAATGTGTTGCTGCAATTGCTGAATTTCAGCGGCAAGTTGGTTTTTACGCCGCACAACATCAGATTGGCTTAATTGAACTTGGGCTTCAACTAAGGCAGCTTGGGCATTTTGCTGTAAGCCAAGTTGTTGTTCCAAATCAGTCTGATTCAATTCGTAATCGCGGCGAGTATCGATTAATCGTTGTTGCTGTTGATTAATTTGTTGCTGAATTGCCGCCACGCTATAGTGAGCCGCCAGAATCTCAAATTTCCCATGCAGGCCACGCAAGCGCTTGGCTTCTTCTTGGGTTTTGATAATAGCACCGAGGCTTTTTAATTGTTCTTCAACATCTTTAGCTTTTCGCTCCAAATCGCGTAAGCGTTCAACCACATTTTGCAAGGTGTGAACATCCAACGAATTTGGCTCCAGCAGCCATTGCTCAACAAACTCACGAATATTACGAATTGGCTGGAAGGTCAAGGCACGCAGAAATAAATCGAAAAAGCGTTGATTCAAGCCGCCCAACCGATTGAGCAACGCCGCTTGATATTCGCCAGTTTGATCGAAACTTTCGGCAGTTGAGCGATTACGCGCCATCGCTTTGATTTCGCGGCGGGTGCGTGGTTTGCCTTGCTCAATAAATACATCAGGATTTAAGTGGCCATCAAAGATAAAAAAGGTTTTTTCAACGCTTTGGGTCGCGGCACGAGCTTCCAAGCAAACCCCGCTAACAAAGGCTTGATGCTTCAGATCTTCAGTCCACTCCAGCACCACATAACCAATCGTGTCGCCAGGCCGCAGCCAATGTTGCTCGCCAATTTTGCCGCGCACATAGCTATCCAACGAGCGTTGCGAGCGATCTTGGGCCGCGCTGTTGAAACGCACGCGACCCAAATCGGCCACCAGCACCAATTGCAAGGCATCAAGAATCGACGATTTGCCTGAACCGTTGTGGCCCGCCAAATACAAACTATCCTGCACATCCAACACATGCCAATCGAAGCGATGCCAATGATACAGAAAAATGCGACTAAGCTTGATCATTCTTGCTCCTCGTCAGCACTGTTGGGGCGTTGATATTCGGCTAGGCGTTCGGCCAAGGCGGCGATGCCACTAGCTGGCACTATTACCTCAAGCGCTGGCAATAATTCGATCACCGCATCGGGGTCGTTGGCACGCAGTGCTTTGCTATTGGGAGCGCGCACGAGTTTTAGCCCATTGAATAGGCGTAAAGCCTCATCGAACGCGCCTTTTTTGCGAATCGTTTGGCCAGGAAAAAACTCTCCATAACGGCTATAGACATCGCTCACGGTGGTGGTTGGATAGCGCGTCAAGCTTGGATTGAGCGACTCATATTGTTCAGCGTAGATTAAACGCAGCAATAACAGCCATAAGGTGGTTTCACGGTTGAAGCGGCGGCGATGGCTGCCATCACGATGAAATACATGGAAAATATGTAAATTTTCGGCGTAATGCAATTCCCAGCCAGCGACCGCCAAATAATCGCGTACCAAATCGATCCGTCGCACTAACCAAGCAAAAATCCGCCGATCCTGCTCATCTTCGCGCCAAATCAGGCCATCGCTGAGCAAACGCCGCACACTATCGGCAAATAATTGCTGCTCGGTTGATGAAAGTTGGCTATATTCTTCAGCAAAATTGACTAAGCTCATGCTGGTTGCTCCGTTGAAACCCGCCGCACCAAGAAATCGCGAAAGCCCACACCATCGCGCTCGACCCAAACGCCATCGTCGATTGACTCAACCGTGTAGCCCAACGATCCATCGCCATACGAACGCAAATAGATAATTAATGATAAATCGTCAACACCTTCAAGTTCAATCTCCGAGCCACGGCGTTGTTCGGCATCGCCCAACAATTGCAAAGCATAACGCCGCACGCGATCACGGCTGATTGAGCGGCGCAATTGGCGCAAGGTGTCGGCCTGTGCTTGGGCAATTTCGGCCTCGCTGAGCGGAGCATAGCTCTCAGCTTGAATTTCAAATGGCACGGCAGCGCGAGTTGGAGCACTCAGTGATTGCTGATCGGTCAATTGAAATTCGTAGATGCTGAGCATTTCGCTAATTTCAGGGCTGGCTTGCTCGAAGGCTTGTTGATTGGGCAAAATTTGGCTCAAAATGCGGTGGAGTTGGCCGCTGGTGCTGGTGCTCGCACTCAAAAATAATTCAATATTGCGCACCGCCGAATCGACAAATTGGCTATGGCGCAAATCGATCACGCCAATTAATTGATCAAGTTGGTCGAAATGGCTGCGAATTGTATCAATTTGGTCAGTTAATCGGTTATACGCCACTTCAAAACTAGCAGCCTCGCCGCGACTAACCAAATGTTGTGCCGATAACTCCAACAAATTGGTGCGCTCTATTTTCTGCAAAAACTGCAAAATCGCAGGCCGATAGCGCGAAAGATGGTCGGATGTACGCAGTTGATGATAGGCTTGATCGACAATATCTTTGCGATAGGTACCAAACACATGCTCCAACACATCTTTGGTTTTGAGGGTTTGCAGCACTTTTTGAATATGCAAGCCAATGTTGTGTTGCAATTCTTTCAACGCCTGCGTTAGAAAAAGTGTTTGTTCATAGGCATTCGAGAGCCGATCGTGGGGTGCATCGCCAGTACAGGCTTTTTCGAGCACATCGTGAATGCCACAAATCATGCCGCGCAAATGTTGGCGCTGTTTGGTTGCAAGGTCTTCAAAGAGTTGCAACAGCCGAAACGCATAATCGGGCAAAATGATCGCCGAGGAATAATCGCTTTGTTGCTCGAAGCGCAGCCAGCCCCAAGCCCGCAGCGAACGCAAAATCGCCGAAGCATGGTTATTTTGCTCAAGCTCTGATTCTTCCTCGTGAGCATCGCTGGTAAGAGCCTCGGCATTGGGTAACTCTAATTGTTGCTCGACGAGGCTTAATGCCCGTTCGCGGCTGAGTGGTTGCGATTGTTGCTTGGTGGCAGCAAACAGCGCTAGCAAAACCTGGGTGTAAATTGCAGCGCCAGGGCTAGCTAATGGGCGAAAAAGGGTGGTAGGAACGGTCTCGAACAAACTCATGGTAGCACGCATTTCTCCGGCGGATGCCATGACCAAGTGAGGATTGCCTAATCATACCAAGCTTTCCCCACTCTCACAAGCAGCGACTTCGTAGCAAAAATCGCAATCTTGACAAAGCATAACGCAGTGCGTATAGTTAGTTTGTGTACGGACTATTTGTATACGAGAGACTGAAGATCATAGAGCAAAGAACATAGAACATAGGAATTTGGGGATCGGTTGTTGGGGGTCGGGGATTGGAGTGTAGAAACCAAAAGAAGATTCGGTTTTAACGCAGAGGCGCAGAGCAGGTGAGGCTATTGGATCGTTTGAAATTCTAGAAAATATTCCGATAGCCTCATAGCCTAGAGCCATACTCCCTTCGTGCTCTTCGTGCCCTTCGTGGTTAAATTAATCGATTCGCTGTTCTTCATCAAGCTTACAAGGACGTAGCATTGTGGAAGCGCACTATCATTTGTGTTTTCAAGTTGGGCGGGTAGCCCGCCAATTGATCAGCCACTACAATCGAGTGCTGGCTCCATTGGGGCTGACCACCGCTCAATACTTCGTCCTCGTTGCGATCAAGCCCGATGAAGCCCCAACCATGGGCGAACTTTCCAACCGCACCTATCTCGATAATTCAACTCTAACGCCAATCGTCGATCGCCTTGAGCGTGATGGCTGGCTCGAACGAATGTCCGACCCCACTGATCGGCGCACAACCCGCATCCAATTAACTAGCAGTGGTCTCGAACGCTTGCCCGATGCTCGCCAACGTGGCGATGCGGTCGAAAACGCTATGCGTGAGCAATTGGGCGATCCATTGGTCGATTTATTGACCGATGGTTTACGCAAAGTCGCCCGCATCGAACTCTAAATCTGTTTCCTAACCTGTAATCAGCCACTAATCGCTGCAAAACCCTCGCTGATTACAACCGATTGTTGATAAAAATCGCTTCCAACCAGAAAGAAAGGTGGTTCAATGACGTACCGCATTCAACGTGCAGTGGTAATTGGCTCAGGCACAATGGGTGGTGGCATCGCCGCTCATCTAGCCAATGCTGGCGTGCGCACCGTGTTGTTGGATATTGTGCCAAGCACGCTCACGCCTGAGGAAGAGGCCAAAGGGCTTTCGTTGCAAAGCAAAGCCGTGCGCAATCGAATTGTGCAAACTGGCTGGGATCGCGTGGTCAAGAGCAGCCCCGCCGCGCTCATGAACAAAAAAGCTGGCGAATTGGTGCAGCTTGGCAATCTCGAAGACGATTTCACAGTTGTCAGCGAAGCTGATTGGGTAATTGAAGTTATCGTTGAAAAACTCGAACCCAAGCAACAACTTATGGCGCGAATCGATGAAATTCGCAAAGCTGGCAGCATTATTTCATCGAACACCAGCGGGATTCCAATTCACAAAATTGCTGAAGGTCGCTCCGACGATTTCAAAAAGCACTTCCTTGGAACCCACTTCTTCAACCCACCCCGCTACCTCAAATTACTCGAAGTGATTCCAACGCCAGATACCGATCAGGCGATTATTGACTATATTCGCAGTTTTGGTCAAGAACGCTTGGGTAAAGGCGTGGTGATTGCCAAAGATACGCCGAACTTTATCGCCAACCGCATCGGCACCTTTGGCGGCGCATACGCCATGAAATATATCGTCGATAACGGCTACACGATTGAAGAAGTCGATGCCTTGACCGGAACCTTAATTGGCAATCCCAAATCGGGAACCTTCCGGCTTGGCGATTTGGTGGGGATTGATGTGATGGTTGGGGTGGCCCACAACCTCTACAATCTCGTGCCCAACGACGAATCACGCGACGCGCTGCTGGCTCCAGCTCCCGTGCAAGGCTTGCTAGAACGGGGCTGGCTCGGCCAAAAATCAGGCCAAGGTTTCTACAAAACCGTCAAAGGCGCAAATGGCAAGGAATTTTGGGTGCTCGATTGGGAAACTGGCGAACATCGCGCCCCACGAGAAGTTGATTTGCCGATCATCAAGCAAGCCAAAAAGCAGGGCAACTTGGCGGCTCGCCTGCGTTTCTTGGTCAACCAAAGCCAAGATCGTGGCGGCAAACTGATCGCCGATACCTTGTTGCCATCGTTGGCCTATGCTGCTCGCCGCGTGCCAGAAATTAGCGACCATCTGTACGATGTTGATAATGCTTTGCGCTGGGGCTTTGCCAAGGAGATGGGGCCATTTGAAATGTGGGATGCGATTGGCCTCGCCGATGGCGTGAAGCTAATGCAAGATCGCGATATTCAGGTGGCCGATTGGGTTTTGGCATTACTCGAAAAAGGCCATAACTCGTTCTATCAAACGGTCGATGGCGCGAAACAAGCCTATAGCCCAGTCACTGGCGAATACGAAGCCGTGCCAAGCTCCGACCTGAAAATCGACCTTGACGAGTTGCGCAGCACAGGCAAAGAAGTTGCCCGCAACGATTCAGCCAGCCTGCTCGATTTAGGCGATGGCGTATTGTGCTTCGAATTCCATTCCAAGATGAATGCGCTGGATAGCGAAATCACCGAAATGGGCTTCAAAGCCTTGGAATTGCTCAAAGACGATCGCTGGACAGGTATGGTCGTTGGCAACCAAGGCTCAGATTTCTGCATCGGTGCCAATATCTTTATGTTGATGATGGCTGCTCAAAACGATCAATTCGACCAGCTTGAGCAGATGTTGAAAACTTCGCACGACTTGATGCAAGGTATGCGCTTCTCACCCAAACCAATTGTCACCGCACCATTCGGGCGCGTGCTCGGTGGTGGCGCTGAAGTTTCAATGCACGGCTCGCGCATGTGTATCGCCGCTGAAACCTATATGGGCTTGGTCGAAGTTGGGGTTGGCTTGATTCCTGGGGCTGGTGGGGTCAAAGAATTTGTGCGCCGGATCATTACTCCAGCCATCAAACTGGCTCCCGAAAGCGATCCAACGCCATACTTGCAACGAGTATTTGAGCAAATTGGGATGGCCAAAGTTGGCACCAGCGCCTTTGAAGCTCGCGATCAAGGCTTTGTCACCGAAGCTGATCGGATTGTGATGAATGCTGATGAGTTGCTAGGCCGTGCCAAGCAGTTTGTGCTTGATCTGGCAGCGGCTGGCTTTACGCCGCCCGCCCGCGAAAAACTCTACGCTGCTGGCCGCGATGGCTTGGCTGCAATGCGGGTTGGCGTGTGGATGATGCAACAAGGCGGCTATATCTCCGAATACGATGCGTTTATCGGCAACAAACTGGCTTATGCGATCGCTGGCGGCGACCTCAGCAGCCCACAATGGGTCGATGAAGAGCATTTCTTGGCGATGGAGCGCGAAGTATTCTTGGCACTTTGCCGCGAACCAAAGACCATGGAACGCATTATGTTTATGTTGCAAAACAACAAGCCATTGCGGAATTAGAAGGATGATGGGTCAGGGCAAGAAAGCGCATTCCCTCACCCCCTAGCCCCCTCTCCCGCCCAGCAGGCGAGGGGGAATACCTCCAGCATGAACCGTGGAACGCCCCTCGCCCGCCGCAGTGGGCGAGGGGTTGGGGTGAGGGAATGTAACTCAACCTGAATCCTGAACCCTATTTACTCATTCAACAATCGATCCCCATATCCATACCCATAAAGGAGTATTCAACGATGAATGAAGCTGTGATTGTAGCTGGTGCGCGAACCGCCGTCGGCAAATCCAAGCGTGGAATGTTTCGCAATAGCCGGCCTGATGATTTGGCAGCAGCAGCGATTAAAGCTGTGGTTGAACAAGCGCCAGGCCTCGACCCTCGCGAAATCGAAGATTTGATTTTGGGTTGTGCTATGCCCGAGGGCGAGCAAGGCCTGAATATGGCACGGATCGCATCGCTCCGCGCTGGTTTACCAATCGATGTGCCCGCTCAAACCGTCAATCGTTTTTGCGCTTCAGGTTTGCAAACAATTGCCTTGGGTGCTGAACGAATTATGGCTGGCGGCGCTGATGTGATCATCGCTGGTGGCGCTGAATCGATGAGCATGGTTCCAATGTCGGGCAATAAATTTGCACCAAACCCATGGATGGCTGAACACTACCCCGAAATTTACATCAACATGGGCTTGACCGCCGAAAATGTTGCTCGACAGTTCAATATCAGCCGCGAAGATGCCGATGCCTTCTCGTATCGCTCGCATATGAAGGCGATCGAAGCAATTCAAGCAGGTCGCTTTGCTGACGAAATTGTACCAGTCGATGTTGAGTTTGCCGAGGCCGAAGCTGGCGGTGCAATCAAGCGCAGCACCGCAACCGTCAAGGTCGATGAAGGCCCACGCCGTGACACGACCTTAGAAGGCTTGGCCAAATTGCGCCCAGTGTTTCATGCCAAAGGCACAGTCACTGCTGGCAATTCATCGCAAACCAGCGATGGCGCTGCCGCTGTGCTCTTGATGAACCGCCAAAAAGCCGATGAACTTGGGCTAAAACCGTTGGCTCGCTTTATTGGCTTTGCAGTTGGTGGCGTTGGGCCTGAAGTCATGGGCATTGGCCCAGTCGTGGCGATTCCAAAAGTTTTGAAGAAAACTGGCTTGAATCTCAGCGACATTGATTTGATTGAATTGAACGAGGCTTTTGGTGCGCAAGCTTTGGCGGTTATTCGCGAGCTTGGCATCGACGAAAGCAAAACCAACGTCAATGGTGGCGCAATCGCCTTGGGTCACCCACTTGGCTGTACTGGCGCGAAACTGACCGTCCAAATCATTAATGAACTTCGTCGCCGCAATGGCCGCTACGGCATGGTAACGATGTGTATCGGCGGTGGTATGGGCGCTGCGGGCATTTTCGAGTTGTTGTAAAGCTGAAACCACGAAGGACACGAAGCGCACTAAGAACCATAAACTAAATCTTCGTGAAACTTCGTGTCCTTCGTGGTTGAAAAAATTTAAAATTCTAACTCTCGATAGCCAACGTGGCAGGGTGCGCCAAAACTATAGGCCACCCGTTGCTGGGTCAATTCGTACAAACCCGACCAAAGTGTGCTTGAAAATTCTTTATGACAACAAACTGGCACCTGATGATCGCTCATGGCTTGGGCGGTTTGTAACCAAGGGTCGCCCTGTTCATGGCTCACAGCAGCACATAAAAAGGCTTCGCGAGCTTTGGAATCGTCACGTTGGCGGCGACCTTGCAAGCGTACCAAATCAGGGTGATCAAAATGGTTGGTAGTTGCGAACAATCCATCCGCTTCCAAAACGCCGATCGGTTGGCCAGGATAGCACTCTAAACGAGCGAAATGGCCATGACGATCAGCGACGGTGTAATTAAAGGATGAAAGCTGGGGCAATTGGCGAAATAAGCTAATCACTTCGGCGGTGCTGGTACATAAATCTAAAGCTAAACGTGGCAGCAGATGAAACGGCACACCTGGTAGCAAGTGCTCCTGACGATCAGCCATCACTTTATGCAGCCCAACAAACAAGCCATGTTCGTTGATACCATCGTAGCGCCCGCCAACCAAGCCACCATTCATGCCAATGTGCTGATAGCCATAACTGCTGCTGGTGGAGAGCAAATCGCGGGTTGGCATATTGATGTAAAAATCGTAGTTACGCCCAACGAATACTTGGCCGCTGGAATGTTGCCAAGCCACAGCGGAACAGGCTTGAGGCAAGGCAGCCGCTCGCAGAAACAAACTACGTTCAGCAGGTGCATCGAAGGCATCAGCGAAGGCCACCAATTCATCCCACAAGGCTGAATGGGTATGCCGAATAATCGCCGCACATTCGGCCAAAAAAGCCAAATCGTGCTCCCACGCGCTTGAGCGAAACGGCGAGACAACTCGTTGTAGCACACTCGCCAAATAGCGCCCAATCTCGCTTGGCGAGCCAATTAATTGCAAAAAACGATACATAGAAAATCAGAAATCAAAAGGCAAAAGGCAAAATATTCAACTCAAGAATTCTTGCTTAAATGATACACCCTAATTTAAGCACTGAAAACTTTCATCAAAACCTGCTATTTTGCCTTCTGCCTTTTGCCCTTATTTAGGAGGTTTTCCCGATGGAACTCAACGAAGAGCTACGCATGTTGCGTGAAACCGTGCGCGATTTTGCCGTCAAAGAAATTAAGCCAATTGCCCGCGAAGTTGATGAAGCAGAACGCGTACCATTCGAGACAATTCGCAAGGCTGGTAATTTGGGCTTGCTCGGCATTCCCTTCCCCGAGGAATACGGCGGCGCTGATGCAGGGATCGTCGGCTATTGTATTTTGCAAGAGGAAATCAACCGTTATTGTGCCTCAACTGGCACGATTATTGGCGCACATGCCCAGCTTTGTGGCATGTCGATTTTTCTATCGGGCAATGATGAGCAAAAATCACGCTATCTTAGCAAACTCAACGAAGGCAAATTATTGGGTGCTTGGGCACTCACCGAGCCAAATGCCGGCTCCGATGCGGCCAGCATTACCACCACCGCAACCCAAGATGGCGACGATTGGATCATCAACGGCGGCAAGATGTGGATCACCAATGGCTCGTTTGCCGATGTGATTGTGGTGTTTGCCTCGACCAATCGCGAGCGCGGCGCACGCGGCGGCATCAGCGCATTTATCGTCGAAAAAGATTTCGCGGGCTTCAAAGTTGGCAAAGTCGAGGAAAAAATGGGCTTGCGAGCCTCGCATACCGCCTCGATCTTTTTTGAAAATTGCCGTGTGCCCGCTAAAAATGTATTGGGCGAAATTGGAGCAGGCTTTGGCGTTGCCATGAAAACCCTCGATATTGGGCGCTGTGGTTTGGGCGCAAGTGCGCTTGGCTCAGCCAAAGAAGCCTACGATTTGGCCTTGCACTACAGCGTTGAACGCCAACAATTTGGCCGCCCAATCGCCGATTTCCAAGCAATTCAGATCAAATTGGCCGAAATGCGCACTAAAATCTATGCTATGGAGCAAATGGTTTATCACTGCGCAGCCTTGGTTGATGCCAAAAAGCCAGCCACGCTTGAATCATCGATGGTCAAGTTGTTCTGCACCGAGGCTGCTTCGCAAATTATCGACGAAGCGATTCAAATTTATGGTGGAATGGGCTTTAGCCGCGAAGTACCACTCGAACGGATGTATCGCGATGCTCGGGTCACGCGGATTTTTGAAGGCACAAACGAAATTCAAAAATATGTGATTGCTGGCGAAGAACTCAAAAAACTGGGCCATAAAATCAAAATGTAGTGTCATTGATTGACGCGAGTTTCAGCATAATGGCATTATGAGCACTGCTCATGATGCCATTGTTCATTTAAACAAGCGCGGGCGATTGTGCGTCAAAGTTGGAAGAGGCATTAGTGCCAGAAAATTATAGCGAGGAGACCGTTGTTGTTCACGATGATGCAGAAGCGGTCGTCAAGTTAGGTTAAAAAGTTCAGCTTGAAGGCAACATGGTGATCGGCGAATCGTGCTTGATCACTATTGAAACCATTACTCGCTTACCATAATCGTCGAACCACAGCCCAAATTAACCTAGTTTTTGCAATCGTAGCTTGAAAAGTTACGATCTTTTGAGTTTGCTGCAACATTTGCTAACAACTGCCGTACATATATCCGAGCAGAAGCGAGTTCAGCAATGAATTCTCGTACTTACCCGCGCCAAGCTTTGATGGCGCGGTGGTATTTTAAAGCACTTGATGATTAACCAATGCCGCAACCACCGCCAACACCAGCATTTCGGCAATTTCACAGAGCGCCCCATAGGTATCACCAGTTAAGCCACCCAACGAGCGCACCATCCAGCGGGCAATAATGATCGTAGCCACAATCACGACGGCAAAAATTAACCCAGCCCACCACCAGAGCAACCCCGCCGCAACCAAACCAGCACAGCTCGTCGCCCACCAAAAATCGCTGCGCCGCGTATGGTCGTGAAATGTGCGCCCAAGCCCACCTTCAGCCGCAGGCGGAAACCAGAAAATTCCGATAATATCGACCCAACGGCCAAGCGTTGGAGCCACAATCAATGCTCGCCAAGCAAGATCGCCGCAACCAAGCACAAACAGCCATTTCAGCAGCAAAATACTGATTAATGCGATTGCGCCCATCGTGCCAATTCGGCTATCTTTCATAATTTCGAGCTTGCGCTCACGCGAACGCCAGCTAAACAGCGCATCGGCACTATCTGCAATTCCATCCAAATGCAAGCCGCTGGTAATTGCCCCCCAGGTGAGAATTGCACATAAACTGCCGGTAGTCGTGCCCCACAGCCAGGTTGCCCCAAACCATGTCGCCGCAACCAAACCGCCAATCAGCGTTCCAGCTAGCGGAAAAGCCACCATCGAACGGACTAAGGCTTGTTCGCTGAGCGCAGGTTTGCCTGGAATTGGCAAGATTGTGAGAAAACGCAACGCCTCAGCCAGATGCTTGATCACCATCAGCTCCTTTAAACAGCAACGCAAGGTTTTATCGAAATACGATAAAACCTTGCGTCAAGCAAAAAACTTAGGCTACTTCTTCGGAAACCGCCACAGGTAAGGCGTTACTCGCATACGTACAATCGGGGTAGCGTGTGCAAGAGAAGAAGGTACGGCCACCACGCGCACGTTTGGCGACAACTTTACCCTCACCACATTGAGGGCAGGTTGGGGCATCGTTGGGCGTTAATCGTACAATCGAGCGGCATTCAGGGTAGCCGGTGCATGATAAGAATGGCCCAAATTTGCCCTCTTTTTGCACCATTGGGCGGTTACATTTGGGGCATTTTTCCTCGGTTGGCTTAGGCGGCGGAATCACCACAAAATCTTTGCCTTGCGCCCGTACTTTGCGAATACCCTTACAAGTTGGGTAGTTGTTACAGGCGAGAAACGGCCCAAAACGACCTTTTTTGAGGCTCATTGGGTTGTCGCATTCAGGGCAATTGGTGTTGCCAAAAATTTCAGGCTGCGAGGCGATATGAATCCCGCCATCGCCATCACGCTCTAAATCACCCGTCCAGCTACACTCAGGGTAACGCGAACAAGCCAAGAATTCGCCATTACGCCCCCATTTGATCACCAGATGCGTGCCACATTGCGGGCAGGGCAATTCAGTTTTGATTTCTTCGCGCTTGACGTTGCGCATTTCGGTTTCGGCAGCATGCAAGCGTACAGCAAACGGATCGTAAAATTCGCGCAGCACTGGCACCCAACGACGTTGGCCTTCAGCGATATCATCAAGCCGCTGTTCCATATCCGAAGTAAAGTTGTAATCGACAATATCTTTGAAGTGCTCAACTAGCAAGTCGGTCACAACCCGGCCTAAGGTGGTGGGCATCAATTTCTTTTCGACCAACTCAACATATTCGCGGGCAACGATGGTTGAGATCGTCGGCGCATAGGTTGATGGGCGACCAATCCCTTCACTTTCCATCTGCTTAACCAAGGTTGCTTCGGTATAGCGTGGTGGTGGCGTAGTGAAATGTTGCTCGCCAAAGAGATCATGCAAATCGAGGGCTTGGCCTTCGTTGAGCGGCGGCAACAAGGCCTCTTTGTCTTCATCTTCGTCGCCTTCATCGAGGCTGACGTTGTAGACTGCCAAAAAGCCATTGAATTTGAGCACTGAGCCAGTTGCGCGGAAGGTAAATGGCGCTCCAGCAGCAGTTTTGATTCCGGCCCCAGCACCAATATCGACGCTCGTACTATCAAAAATTGCCGCCGCCATCTGCGAAGCCATAAAGCGCTTCCAGATCAAGTCGTAAAGCCGAAACTCATCGCGGCCAAGCGCTGTTTTTAATTGATCAGGGCGGCGGACTACGCTGGTTGGGCGGATCGCCTCGTGAGCTTCCTGCGCACCTTTAGCCTTGGTTTTGTAGATATTGGGCTTAGCTGGAACGTACTCTTTGCCATAGAGTTCAGTAATCAGTGTACGAGCCTCGGTTTGGGCATCGACTGAAACGTTGGTTGAATCGGTACGCATATAGGTAATCAGACCAACTGTACCATCTTTGCCACCAATATCGACCCCTTCATACAGTTTTTGGGCCACTTGCATAGTGCGTTTGGAGCTAAACCCAAGCTTGCGGCTAGCTTCTTGTTGCAGGGTACTGGTGATAAATGGCGGGGCTGGCGAGCGCCGTTTATCCTTGCGGGTTACAGTGCCAACAAGATAATTTGCCCCTTCCAAGGCAGCCAAAACTGCATCAGCAGCATCTTTGCTAGGAATCGCAAATTTATCGAGCTTTTTGCCATTGCGAGCATGCAAGATTGCGCGAAAAATATCGTGCTTGCCAAGTTTCTTCAGCCCAGCTGGCGATAAATCGGCCTCGATCGTCCAATATTCTTTGGGCACGAAGCTTTCGATTTCGCGTTCACGCTCAACCACCATACGCACAGCAACCGATTGCACCCGCCCAGCCGAAAGCCCGCGCCGCACCTTGGCCCACAAAATTGGTGAAATTTTATAGCCAACCAAGCGATCAAGCACCCGTCGTGCCTGTTGGGCATCAACTAGGTTTGCGTCGATTTCGCGCGGATTGCGAATGGCGTGCTGAATCGAATCCTTGGTAATTTCGTTAAAGGTAATGCGATAGACTGGCTTACGTTTGCCAATATTAGCTGCTTGTAAAATATGCCAAGCGATCGCCTCGCCTTCGCGGTCGTGGTCGGTTGCGAGGTAAATAGCATCAGCAGTCTTGATTTCGCGCTTCAATTCGGCAATGAGCTTATCTTTGCCCTCGCTAATTTCATAGACAGGGCTAAAATCATTGTCAATATCAATGCCAATTTTACTCTTGGGCAAATCACGCACATGGCCCATACTCGCCATAACGCGATAGCCAGCACCCAGATATTTTTGAATAGTTTTTGCTTTGGCTGGCGACTCAACAATCACCAATTTATGATCCATAGGGTTTTCCTTAAAAGTTCACACTATACCACCAACCGACGCATTCAAAACGCGGCGAATCAGTTCAAAGTTGACGTGTACTGGGGCAGCGTCGCTTTAGGTGGCCTCGTTGAGGCACGATCTGGAATTCGTGCGGCGTGAAGTACAGTGCCACAACTATCCACTTCTGTCAACACTCATGGATATAACTTTTGACCGAAGAGTTTGAAAGCGCATATTCTATTCTGATAATCACAATACTTAAATCATCAACCAAATACCAGAGAACTAAGAAATTGATCTTCGTGCTCTTCGTGTCCTTCGTGGTTAAAAACCTTCTTCTCTGCTCCCTATGTTCTTTGCTCTATGCTCTATGTTCTCCAAATCTGCTATACTCGCGCATAACACAGGTGGTCAGTAGCTCCAAGGAGGTAGCCTCATGGCTGAAGCAGTGTTAATTGATGCCGTTCGCACGCCGATTGGTCGCCAACAAGGCAGCCTACGCGATGTGCGCCCCGATGTTTTATATGCCCATGTGCTCAACACTTTAATCGAACGCACTGGGATTGATCCAAACCTGATTGAAGATGTGGTTACTGGTTGCGTAACCAATACTGGTGAGCAAGGCGCAAATATTGGTCGTTTGGGCGTGATGCTCTCCAATTTGCCAATTACGGTTCCGGCGGTAACCCTCAACCGCATGTGTGGCTCGGCTCAGCAGGCGATTCATTTCGCGGCGCAGGCAATTGCCGCAGGCGACGTGAGCTATGCAATCGCTGGCGGGGTTGAATCGATGAGCCGCGTGCCGATGTTTAGCGATGTGACAGGCAATTTTGCCACCTTCAATCCTGCGATCAACGAAAAATATCAACTGGTGCACCAAGGCGAATCAGCCGAACTCATTGCCGAGAAATATCAATTATCGCGCACCGAGCTTGATGATTGGAGCTTTGAGAGCCATCAACGCGCCGCTGCCGCGACCAAGGCTGGTTGGTTTAGCAGCCAACTCGCGCCAATCGTTGGCAGCGATAAAACTGGTAATCCCCACGAATTAATCTACGATGAAGGCATTCGCTTCGAGGCTGATCGCGCCAAGATGGGCACGCTCAAAACGGTGTTCCGTGCCGATGGCGTGGTGACTGCCGCCAACGCCAGCCAAATTTCCGATGGTGCAGCGGTTGTATTAATTGGTGAGCGCGAGCAAGCTCTCGCCGATGGTTTCAAGCCCCGTGCTAAATTCCGTGCTCGCGTGGTTGCCGCTGGTGATCCACGCATGCAGTTGCTCGAAGTAATTCCTGCGACGCATAAAGCCTTAGCCAAGGCTGGCTTGAGCATCAACGATATTGATCTGGTCGAAATCAACGAGGCTTTTGCTTCAGTGGTGTTGGCATGGTTGCGTGAATTCAAGCTTGATCCTAGCCGCGTAAATCCCAACGGCGGCGCGATTGCTCATGGTCACCCATTGGGCGCAACTGGCGCAGTCTTGATGAGCAAAATGATCAACGAACTGGAACGCCGCGATGCTCAATTTGGCTTGCAAGTGATGTGCATCGGTCACGGTCAAGCGACCGCCACCATTATTGAGCGGGTATAACTTGGGGATTGGTTGTTAGGGATCGGGGGCTGGTAGAACATAGAACATAGAGCAATAGTGATTATGGGCTATATGTAATGGTTTATCGCATTAACAACCCCCAGCGTTCCCTCACCCCCTGACCCCCTCTCCCGCCCGCGAGGCGAGGGGGAAACGCTCCAGGAGTACTCCCCTCGCCCGCCGCCGTGGGCGAGGGGATGGGGGTGAGGGAATGAACCATGGTTGCCAACCTCATGAACCATTACAGCTATAGGCTAGAGACTAGGGGAATGTTTTGTTATGTTCCAATAGCCAATAGCCAAAAGTCTATAGCCTGTCTTCGTGTTCTTCGTGGTTAAAAAACTGATCCCCAATAACCAACAACCGATCCCCATTTAGATAAGGACCAACAATGGAAATACAAAGTTTGAGTGTAGTGGTAACTGGTGGAGCTTCTGGTTTGGGCGGGGCAACCGTGCGACGCTTGTATAGCGCTGGAGCCAAGGTCGTAATTGCCGATCGTAACATTGAGGTTGGTGAGGCGCTTGCCAAGGAATTAGGCTCAAATGCCCAATTTGTGGCTTGTGATGTAACCGATGAAACATCGCTGGCCGCCGCATTTGATCAAGCGATTGCCACCAATGGGCGTTTGCAAGCGGTGATTAGCTGTGCCGGTGTTGGCAGCGCCGAGAAAATTCTGGGCCGCAATGGCGTGCATAGCCTTGAACTTTTCAATCGGGTAATCCAGGTTAACTTAAATGGGGTGTTTAATGCCTTGCGCTTGGGTGCTGAACGCATGAGCCAAAATGAGCCAAATGCGGCTGGCGAACGCGGGGTCATTATTAACACTGCCTCGATTGCCGCCTTCGATGGCCAAATTGGTCAAGTCGCCTATAGCGCCTCGAAAGGTGCAATTGTTGGGCTAACCCTGCCTGCTGCCCGCGAATTGGCGCGGCATGGCATTCGGGTGATGACGATTGCGCCAGGTACATTTGATACGCCGTTGTTGGCAGGTTTGCCCGAACCAGCCCGCCAAACCTTGGCCGCGCAAGTGCCCTTCCCGCCACGCTTGGGCGATCCGGCGGAGTTTGCCATGCTGGCCCAGCATATTCTCGAAAACCCGATGTTAAATGGTGAGACCATTCGCTTGGATGGCGCATTACGCATGGGCTATAAGTAAGTATTAGGCTGGGGCAGTGGTACAATCAGCCACTGCCTTAGTTTTTTAGGAGCATGGCGATGAGCGGGATGCAATTATTTTTAACTGCCTTGATTTTGGCAGGCAATGTGTTGTGGTGGTTGCGCGGCGTGCGTTTAACCGAAGATTGGTTTTTTGGTCAATGGTTGAGCCAGCGCTGGCAGGTTGAAATTCGGCGCAGCGAACGTTTCAAAGGCAAGACATGGGAAATTCATCCGAATGATCTGAGCAAAATTAGTACAGGCAAACGCGCAAGTTTTCAAATTATCCAAAGCGTCTTTCCATTAATTAGTGCAATTCCCACGATTTTCTCGATCTTTTTAATTACGTGGGTGGCGGCGATGTTTGGCCAATAACCGTGGCTGGCTTGAGCACTGGTATAATGCAGCCTGATTGGGCACAGTAATGGGAGTAGCTATCGTGCGGATTGGGATTAGTGGCACATTTTGGGCTGAACCAATGGTGGGCAGCGGTCAGTATTTACATCATTTAATTGAACATTTGCCGCATGTTGGTCCTCAGCACGAATATGTGTTGTTTTTGCCAGCCTATACCCAAGCCGAAATTCCTCAAATTCCGCATATTGCGGTTGATCGTGTGCCAACGCCGTTTGATAAACTACACCCTAAATTGGCCAAGCTTTGGTATGAGCAAATTGAGTTGCCCCGCGCCGCCTTGCGCTTAGCCGTTGATCTGTTGCATGTGCCCTATTATGCGCCGCCACGTCGCCAATTAGTGCCGACTGTGGTAACAGTCCACGACATTATTCCATTAATTTTGCCTGAATACCGTGGCTCGTTGGCGATGCGAGCCTATACTGCCCTGGCAACGAGTGCTGTGCGCCGTTGTCGTCAATTGGTGGCAGTCTCCGACCATACCCGCGATGATATTATTGATGTATTGAATATTAATGCATTACACGTGCATACAATTTACGAAGGCGTTGCACCTGATTATCAACCGCAGACAGATGAACAGATTAGCCAAACCTTGCAACGTTTTAATCTTAATCAGCCTTATTTTTATTATATCGGCGGCTTTGATGTGCGCAAAAATCTCACGACATTGCTGCGGGCATTTGGGCGGGTGCGTCGCCGAATTGAGCAACCAATTAAATTAGTGATTGCTGGCAGCCGTCCTAAGGCTAATTCGCCATTTTTTCCTGCTTTAGAAACCACAATTCTTGATGAAGATTTGGCTGCTGATATTATTTTTACTGGGCGCGTCACGAATGCTGAAAACGCCGCGCTATTTGCTGGAGCCAGTGCATTTGTTTGGCCCTCGACCTATGAAGGTTTTGGCTTGCCCCCATTAGAAGCGATGAGTTGTGGTACGCCCGTGATTTCTTCGAATACCAGCAGCATGCCCGAAATTGTCGGCGAGGCTGGTATTTTGCTGCCGCCACACGATACCGAGGCTTGGGCGATGGCAATGTTGCGCATGTTGAATGATGCTGAATTAAATAACGAATATCGCCAACGTGGTTTACAACGAGCCAGCCAATTTAATTGGCAACACTTTACCGCCCAGATGCTTAAGGTTTATGAGAAAGCCTAGGGTTTGATCAGATTTGGATGATTCAGATGCGCTAAATCCTTTAAATTAGCGCATTTTAAACCTGAATCATTGCCAAAAAGCTTAATTTCTTAGTTAATTAAAATTAATAAATATCTGAAAAATGGTAAAAAAGTGCTTAAATTTTTAGCTTAATTATGGTCAACTTTGTGCCTAACATCACATAATGATTAGAGTTTTCTCATCCACTTTCAAGAAAATATGTGCTGATTTGACGATGAAAACGCTGATTTAAGGCTTTACTATGGCCTAAAAGTACTATCTGATAAATATCTGAAAAGCTTAAGCCAGTAGTCTGAAAAATAGCTGAGATTTGCAAACATGGCACAAATATGTTAACTTCGCTCTCGGCATTGCACGATGCATAAACGTTAATTATTTAATTGTCGGTGCGATATCATTAAGCCGCATTCGATAATAGGGAGGTTACAGCTGCATGCAAGATGCTAAGTCCTCGAATGATCTGATCCAAGAAGATCATGATCTGCAAGACTTCCAGCAGCGGGCTGTGAACAACGAAAATTCGCTTTTACGAACGACCAGTTTACGCCAGCGCGTTAACGCCCGTTCGGTTTCTGCACTTCGTGCGGTTCCATCGTACCTGCGCAAAGCTCCACGGCGCTACCTACTTCATCTTATGGTGCTTTCGCTCTTACCAGTTGGTTTAGTTGTCAACAAAGATGCCACTAAGCCTCAGGTAGATACTGCACTCTTGGTCAGCGCATCGCCAACTGCTGAACGCCAAGTTCGGCCAGCACTCGGCTTGATGACCATGACCCACCGCAACGAACCAGCTCCGTTGACTGCTCTCAATGATTCAGAAGCTACGCCTGACCCAGGTGTTGGCGATGGGCCAATTAGCAGCCCCGATTTTGATGATTCGTTGGTGATTCCAGTAGGCCGCCCAGTTAATAACAACCCGACCTATCCCGAATCAGTAGTGAGCGCCGATATTGCCAACTTGCGCAATGGCCCAAGCACTGAATTCGATCGTCTCGATAAATTAGAACCAGGCACCAAGGTAACCGTTGTGGCTCGCCACGCCGATTGGGTGCAAGTGCGCACCGAAGGCGGCCAAGAAGGTTGGCTCGCCGCTGATTTGCTTGATTTAGAGCAATCGGTGATCGATGCTTTGCCTGATGCCCAAAATATTCCAACCCCACCACCAGCCAAAGTGGGCAAGATCACCCAAGATAATTTGAACTTGCGTGATGGCCCTGGTACTGACTACATCAGCATGAAAAAGCTGGGAATTGATAGCCAAGTTTCATTGTTGGCCCGCTATCAAGGCTGGTATCAAATTGAAACTGGTGAAGGTAATGTGGGTTGGGTTTCAGCCGAATTCTTGAATCTTGAAGCTGGCGTTGCCGAACGGATCGCCGAAGCTGAATCGATTCCATCAGCTAACCCCGATTTGGTCGGTTGGGCAACTGATGAAGGCATCAACTTGCGCTCTGGCCCAAGCACCAAATTCGATTCATTGGGCAAACTGAGCAAAGGCGCTGAATTAACCTTATTAGCTCGTTACAAAGAATGGGTCAAGGTTCAAACCGCCAAAGGTACCAAAGGCTGGATCTCACAAGATTTAGTTGATGTCAGCAACTTTGTGTTCCGCCGTGTACCATTCACAACCAATGTGCCCTCATTACCAGTTGCTCCAGCTGCCCCCAAAAAGAGCACTCCTAGCCAACCTGCTGGTGGCGGTGGCGGCGGTGGTGGTACTGCTAGCGGCGACGTTGCTTCGATGGCTTGGGCCTATGTTGGCTACAACTATCGCTGGGGCGGCGAAAGCCCAAGCAGCGGCTTCGATTGCAGCGGCTTGACCAAGTATTTGTATCGCCAAGTTGGGGTCAGCTTGCCCCACAGTGCCGCTGGCCAATATAGCAGCGCTTATGGCACCTTCATCGGAAGCATGAGCAACTTGCAACCAGGCGATTTGCTGTTCTATGCTGGCACTGCTGGCCCGGGCATCACCCACGTAGGCATCTACGTTGGCGGTGGTGTGATGGTCAATGCGATGACTCCCGCTTCGGGGGTTGGTGCAGTCAGCATCTATAGCAGCTACTGGCTCAATCACTATTACGGCGCGTTGCGGCCTTATCGCTAGTTGCTGTTTCATACACCTGTTCAATGCAAGAAGCGTTCCACAAATTGTGGGACGCTTCTTTTGTTTTTTGGCTTAATCTCGGCTACTATAATCGCGCGTAAGGCTATTTCATAGTTGTAATAGTTTATAGAATTTGGCAAACCTCAGCCCTCACCCCCTAGCCCCCTATCCCTCCTAGCGAGTGAGGGGGAATCACTAAATCAAACTCCCTTCTCCCGCCATGTGGGAGAAGGGTTGGGGATGAGGGAATATAGGCAAATGCTAAAATCATAAGCGATTACACATAGTGGGGAGGATAACCCTATGCGAATTCGAACGATGCTTATGCTGGTGTTGGTGTTGGCGCTGATCGGGACGGTTGGCTATGCGTTTTTATCACCATCGCTCGGCTTTGATGGATTGATGGCCCAACCAACCTCGACGATCAAGCCAGGTATGACGGTACTCCAAGCGATCAAGCGCCAAGCCAAGCTTTCAACCCTCGCGATGAGTTTCACCAAAGATACAACGATTATTCGCGAACATGGCTTGCTAGGGGCTTGCACCGAAGAAATTACCTATTTGGGCTATTTCAATGTCCAAGCGGGCATTGATTTGAGCAAAATTAGCGAAGAACGTTTGATTGTGAGCAATGATGGCTACCCCGACCAAGCCACAGTTGAAATTGTGTTGCCCGATGCTGAATTGCTGAGCAACGAGCTTGATACTCAAAATAGCCGAATTATTGCCCAAGATACGCCCAAATGGCTGCCAGGCTGTTCGCATGAAATTGCCGACATGACGGTCGAAGCTCAAAACACCTTGCGCGAACAAGTGCGCCAAGATGCGCTTGAAAAAGGCATTCTTTCGCAATCACAGCAACAAGCTAGCGAGGAGCTTGGGCGTTTGTTAACTGATGTTGGCTATAAAAATATTACGATTCGCGCCTCGAATGGCTCCGTGCTCTATTCAACAAAATCGCAATAAGCCAAGTATGAGGGTTATGGTATGGATTGGAATCTGTGGTCGGAACAAGCGCAGGATTTTGCGATTCGGGTGCTGCCACGAATTTTAGCGGCAATTGTGGTTTTGCTCACCTTACGCTATGGCATTCGATTAGCCAATGGCGCAACCAATCGGGTATTAAAGCGGGTGGAATTACCCAGCGAAGCTGAAAACTTGATTCTGCGCTTGGTGCGAATTTTGGTGATAGTGGCTGGTTTGGTGATTGTGTTGCTAGTGATGGGCTGGGGCCAACTGGCGCTTTCGTTTGTGGCAGGCTTGGGGGTAAGCGGCTTGATCATCGGTTTTGCCTTACAAGACATCACAAAAAACTTGGCCGCTGGGATTTTGTTGCTGTTTCAGCGCCCGTTTCGGGTGGGTGACCGCATTTTAGTTGGCAACGACGAGGGCACAGTCACCGATATTGCAGTACGTGCCACTACTATGCGCACTGCCGATGGTCGCGAAGTGATGGTGCCGAATGCCACGATTTACACTGGCACAATTACCAATCTGACCCGCTATGTGCAGCGTCGCCATAGCGTTGAACTGACCCTCAAACGCGATGTGGATTCCGCCCCAGTTGTCCAGGGCTTAGCTGAAATAGCTCGGACAACCGAGCATGTGCTCGAAAAACCTGCTGCCGAGGTGCTGATTACCGCCGTTAAAGCTGATGGTTTGATTGTCGAAACCCGTTTTTGGTTGCCATCCAAAGGTATAGATAGCAACGTAGTACGCTCGAATTTAGCTGGCCGCTTGCGAGCCAAAGCCCTAGCCGAGGATTGGCTGGCATGATCATCGATCTCAATGCCGATTTGGGCGAAGGCAGCGATTTTGATGCTGAATTAATGTCGCTGCTTTCGTCGTGCAATATTGCTTGTGGCGGCCATGCTGGCGATCAAGCAAGCATGCGAACGGCCTTGCAATTGGCTCAGCAACACAACCTTTGTGTCGGCGCACACCCCAGCTACCCTGATCGGGCGCATTTTGGGCGGGTGGTGCTTGAACTTGAGCCAAGCCAATTGCAAGCTAGCTTAACCGCGCAGATTACACAGTTACAACGTTTGGCGACTGAGCAAGGGACTAAGGTACACTATGTTAAACCCCATGGCGCTTTATATAATCAGGCTGCGATTGATTCTGATTTAGCGCAACTGCTGATTACAACAATCCAAACCATCGATCCAAGCCTTGCGCTGATGGGGTTGGCGGGTAGCTCGTTGCTCGAACAAGCGGCAACGGCGGGCTTGCAAACAATCGCCGAAGGCTTTATCGACCGAGCTTACGAAATTGATGGTTGCTTGCGGTCGCGCAGCTTGGCTGGAGCTGTGCATCATGAACCGAATGTGGCACTCCAACAGGCTTTAGCGCTTGCCAAAGGCATGCCATTTCCAAGTTATACTAAGCTACCAATTAGGTTAACCGTGCAAAGTTTGTGTTTGCATAGCGATACCCCGCAAGCACTGGCTTTTGCCCAAGCCGTTCGTACTGCGCTAGTAGCTGAAGCTATTACGATTCAAGCGGCCTGCTGACGCGCCATGGTCGCTAACTTGCGATGGCGAGTTGGCTATGCTAGACTCGATATAGCACAATCCAGACAGGAGTAGCCTATGACAATCACTGATCGCATGTTGATTGGGGCAATTGCCAGCAATCCCGGCGATTATGAGAAGGCAGGTCAGGCACGCTATTGTTTTACCACCCAAACAATTTACTTTTCGAGCGCCAAAAGCCCTGCGCCGGAAGATGCCAATAACAACTATTTCGACTTGCCCGCACTCAACGCTGATGGCTCCAAAAAATTAGTGACGGCGTTTCAACGCTATATCAAACGCTGGCCCGAAGATCGTCAGGCGATTATCGAAAAATTTGCTTTGCGCCGTGGCTGGGAGCTAGCCATGGAGTTGCATTATGGGGGCGGTGCATTAACTGATCAAGAATCAGCCGAATGGCGCAAGATTGTTGATGGTCGGCTAACCCAATTAGTGGCTGCTGCTCGCCGTTATATTGAAGCTGGGCCAGGTGCGGCCAAGGAAATTATTGAATGAGCCTCGATTTAACCCAGTTTGTTCGCAATATCCCCGATTTTCCAATTCCTGGGGTTCAGTTTAAAGATATTACGCCGTTGTTGGGCAATGCTCAAGCTTTCGATGCAGCGATTGAGCACTTTGCTCAGCGCTATGCCAACCAACAATTACAAGCGATTGTCGGGATTGAATCACGTGGTTTTATTTTTGGTGCGCCTTTGGCATTACGGTTGGGGATTGGCTTTGTGCCAATTCGTAAACCTGGCAAATTGCCAGCCCAAACCATTGGCGTAGATTATAGCTTGGAATATGGCACTAATCGCTTGGAAATTCATAACGATGCCTTGCAAGCTGGCGATCGGGTTGTGGTTGTCGATGATCTCTTGGCAACTGGGGGAACCGTGGTCGCGGCCTGCGATTTGCTCAACCAACTCGGGGCTGAGGTGGTTGAGGCAGCTTTTTTAATTGAATTGACCTTTTTAGGTGGGCGCGAAAAACTTGGCAATCGGCCATTTTACGCCCAAATTCAATACTAAACCGACAATGAGGCCAGCAAGCCCCTACCGCATGCTGGTCTCAGGTTGTCCAATGGCGGGAGGTTGGTGCGATGGGTTACGCTGCCGATCTTTGTAATCAAGCAACTCAGCTTTTTCGGCAAGGTCAGTTTCGCAGCGCTGCGAGTTTGTTGGAGCAGGGAATTGTCGCCGCACGCCAAGAATCCGACGGCGATAACGAATTGCTGTGCTACCAAAAGCTCACCGCAGCCCTGATGAACTTGGATCAGAGCCAGCAGGCGCTTGAGGTGGCAACCACGATGTTGGCGCGGGCACGCCAATTGCGCGAACCACACTATGAATTAGTTGCCACAATTCGGCTGTGCAGTGCGCTGATCGACCTTGATTTGAAAGGACGTTGGGGCGAAATTAAAACCTTGTTGCTCGATTGTTTGCAACAAGCTCAAGCCCGCAATACCACTGCTTGGCAACTCGATTGTCTACGCTTGTTGGCCAGCAATGCCATGACCATGCAAGAGTATGATGATGCGTTGCAATACGCTCAACAAGGCTTAGGCCTGATTCGCCACGATACCTACTCCGCTGATTTCTACCGCTACGTCTTTTATCGGGTGCTGCAACGCTTGCATTCACATCGCGAGGAGCCTGCCGAAGCCTTGCGCTATGGGTTGCTGTCTTTTGAATATGCGCAGCGCGAAGGCAACCCAGCGTGGATGATCACCGCTCGTCGTTATTTGGCCCATCTTCATTATCAACAAGGCAATCTTCAGGCAGCATTTGATTTGTTTTGCGAAAATGTTGCTAGTGCCTTGGCCTACGATTCTGCCAGCGATCACCAAGACGCGACGATGTGGCGAGCCGAAATCGCCTTACAATTAAAGCTGGGCGAACGAGCGCTCGATTTTTCACGCGAAGCCCTCGAATTAGCTCGCAAGCGGCTCCATTCCCGCGATGAGGCTTGGGCTTTGTTGGCGAATGTGCGAGCTTTGCACGCATTAAATCGCGCTGATGAAGCTTGGTATTTTGCCAATGAGGCCTACCAGTTTGCCCAAACCCAACAGCTTGAGCACCGCCAAAAAGAGGCCCGCGAGTGGATTGAAACCCTAACCAAGCAACAGCAGCCACCAAAATCGGCAACCAAACAAGGTTCATGGTTTGATCGTCTAATCGGAAAGCGCTGAGTGATGAGTACTGGAACATTTCAAGTTGATTTTGAACATCTGATTCGTTTGTTGGCCGAAAATTTGTATAGCGACCCACACGTTGCGATTCGTGAGTTAATTCAAAATGCCAGCGATTCGTGTGTGCGGCGTTTGGCTCAGCAAGGCGTTTTTCAGCCAGCAATTCATGTGCGAATCGACCCAACCAAACGGTTGTTGGTGGTGGAAGATAATGGCACTGGCATGGCTCGCGAAGATGTCGTGCGTTATTTGGCGACAATTGGTGCTAGCCAAACTCGTCAAGTCAAATTTTCAACTGCCGATCAAAACGCCGCGCAGATGTTGATTGGTCAATTTGGGATTGGCTTTCTCTCCACCTTTGTGATTGGCCATCAAGTAATCGTCGATACCTTGGCCGAAGGCAGCGAGCAAGCGGTTTTGTGGCGTTCGCAGGGTAGCGCCGATTATAGCCTTGAATTGGGTACACGCCAGCAGATTGGCACAACCGTTACAATTGAGTTAGAGCCAGCTTTCTATAATTTGCTCGATGAAACGACGCTCCGCGCCACGATTATTCGCTATGCCGATTTCATTCAATTTCCGGTTTACCTCGGCGACGACGCTCGTCCGATCAATCGCATGCATGCTCCTTGGCATTTAGATGCTTCGGAGCATGAATATATCGACTATGTGAAGCATCGCTATGGGGTCGTGCCTTTGGCGGTCGAGCCAATCGCGATCAAACAGCAGCAAGCCGAATGCGTCGGGATTTTGGCGATTATGCCCTTGCAGGCCAATTTAGCCATTCGCCCGCGCAGCCTTGATGTGTTTCAGCGGCGGATGTATGTTTGCCAAGATTTGCAATTGCTGCCCGATTGGGCGACGTTTATCTGTGGGATTATCGATGCACCATTGCTAGAGCTAGTTGCCAGCCGCGAAGGCTTTATGATCGAGCGCCCCAATTATCGCGCTTTGCGTGAAGCCTTGGTCGAGGCGGTGCGCTCGTTCTTAATTCGCTTGGCTCAGCGCGAACCTGCTACCTTTGTGCAAGTAGTCAAACAATATAATAGCGGCATCAAACAGGCGGCAGTCAATGATAGTCAATTTTTTGCTGCGGTCGCCGATTTGCTCAGCTTCGAGAGCGATATTGGCCCGATTACACTAACGCGCTATCTTGAGCGAATTCCGGTGCGCGGGGCGGATGAGCGCACAATTTTTTATGTGCTGAATGATTTGCCGGCAAGTGCTCAGCAACGGGCAATTGTGGGGGCGCGTGGTGTGCCAGTCCTACATATTAATTCAATCGAAGAAAAATTCTTGAAAAAATATTGTAGCCTGCGCCATGGCGTGAGCTTTCAACCACTTACCGCTGGGATTGCCGAGTTGATCGAAGCCGAAAACGACCAGCAATGGCGAAAATTAGAACAACACTGCGAACAATTGGGCATGCAAGTCTATGCAGTACGCTTTGAACCAAGCCATTTGACCGCTTTAGCCATGCGATCCAGCGATTATAAACGTGAACAAGTTGTGGATAGCCTGTTGAAAGGTAGTGGAAGTTTGCTCAGTTTTGTGCAATCGGTCGGGCGAAATCGTAGCGATGATTATGTATTATGCGTCAATACGCTCAATCCATTAATTCAACAATTACGCGATGGCCAACCCAACGACCCAACTTGGGCGACGGTTGTCCGAGCCTTGTGGGGCTATGCCTTGCTTTCCAGCGGGGTCGAACTCACGCCCGAACTGGGTGAGGCGGTGCAAAAAGCCCAAACTTCGCTGCTCGAACTGGCACTGGCTCAACGCTAAGGAGTTGTTATGCAACGACCACATGGAATCCGCCAAGGTCAAATGACGATTAATGTGCCTGGAGTGATTCGGACGCTTGGCGAAAGTTTATATGCCGACCCGCATGTGGCGATTCGCGAATTGCTGCAAAATGCCCACGATACCTGCCTTGTGCGCCAAGCAGATGATCCAAATGCGCCATTGCCTGAAATTCATGTGCGCTATGATCCTTTTGGCCGTAGCTTGACGATCGAAGATAACGGCGCAGGTATGACCGAGGCTGAAGTTGAGCAATTTCTCTCGGTGATTGGGGCTAGCAACACCGATGCTGTGCGTTCGCGGCTTGAGGCGATCGGCGAGCGTAGTTTGGCCGAACGCTTGATCGGGCGCTTTGGCTTGGGCATGCTGGCAGCCTTTATCATCGGCGAACGGATTGAGTTTGTTACCCGTTCGTTTCGCAGCGAAGGCGAAGCGGCAGTTTGGTGGGAATGTAGCGGCGAGCAATCCTATCGGATGGGCCAAACCACCCGCCCGACTGCTGGTACAACCGTCACCGTGGCGATCAAGCCAAGCCAAGTCCATTTGCTACGTGAAGATGAGCTGAGTCGTTTGATTCGGCTGTTTGCTGATTTGCTGAGTGTGCCGATTTACCTTGACCCTTCGCCACGCCCAGTCAATGTGATGCAAGCGCCATGGCATAGCGAAGCCAGTGAAAGCGAGTATATTCGCTATTTGAACGAGCTATATCCTAGTGAATCAGTATTGGCGGTGATTCCGCTGAATATTGAGGAAGATGATGGCGCGTTTAAACTCGGTGGCGTGCTGTTTATTCCCAAGCAGTTGTATTTGAATGTCCGTGAACATGGCGATTTAATTATCTATGTGCGGCGGATGTTTGTCTGTCGTGGTGAGCGCAGCCTACTGCCAGAGTGGGCTAAATTCGTCAAAGGTGTGGTTGAAAGCCCAAATCTGCGCGAAACAACCTCACGCGAGGCTTTGCGTCGCGATGAATATTTCGAGCGAGTGCAACGTACTTTGGGCCAAGTAATTTTAAATTATCTTGAACAACTGGCGCTCAATGATCAGCGTTTATTCCGCGAGGTTGTTACCCAACACAACCGCGTAATCAAATCGTGGGCGTTAATTTCCGATGAATTATTTATTCGGATCAAAGATATTGTGTTGTTTGATACGGATGCAGGGCGCATGAATTTGCCACGCTATTTTGAGCAATCGCAGCTTTCGCGTAGTGGCATCAACAACGACGACCCACATCAACACTTGTTATTCTATTTCACTACGCCAGGCGGGATTGGCCAACATGCGGTGTTGTTTGCGGCCAAGGGCTTGCGGGTGATTGACGGCCAATATTTTCCCGATGAGCCATTTTTGCGCCGTTACGCTGAATTAACGCCCAATATTGGCCTACGCCGTTTGGATGTTGGTGGCGATTTCATTTTCGAAGCCATGCCCAACAAAGATCAACGTTGGTTGGAGCTTGAGGAGCGCTACGCCGAAATGGGTGTTGAAGCCCAAGTTGCCCAATATTTGCCCGAATCGATTCCAGCGGTCTTGATCTTTTCTGAGAATTCCGAAACGAACGAGCAAGTTGACACCCTGCTGGCTGACCCAAATTTGAGCCCATCGATTAAGCAACTGCTGCGGGCGATGCTCGATGAGCGCAAAGCTGAGCGCAAACATACCGCCAGCAAAGGCATGCTCTATTTAAATGCTCGTAACGCGGTGATTAACCAAGTGGCGCAATTAAACCATTATGCCGACCCGCAAATGCGCGATGTGCTGATTTTTCTCTACAACAATGCGCTGATGTTGAGTGCCCAAGGTGCGCAGCGGATCGTCAAGCCTGAGCATGCCAAGCAAATTTTCGATGCCAACAACCGCGTTGCTAGCGCCCTGATGAATGCAATCACGGGCACAACCAATGCTGTTGATGTGCCGCAAGCCACCGTTGCACCCTACGCTGTGTTGATCAACACCTTGGGTAATAACCAAGTTAACCAAGAATTGCGCTATGTGCTGGAAAGTGCCCCCTTCTTTTTGCGAATCGTTGGCATCGATGCAGCAATCTCGTTGACTGAACATAGTTTGCAGAGCTTGCAGCAGGCCGCCTGTATTGTGATTGATGCCAGCGAGCCAGCCCAAACTAGTTTGTTGGCGTTGGGGGCAGTTTGGGCGATCGCGCCGCATGTGCCGATTATCGCTTTGCGTTCAGCTGAAACCGAGCCATTGGCGATTCCCATAATTGATGTAGTTTATGATTTGGGGGTGCGAGGCGAGGCATTGCAGCGGGCGTTGCAGGAATTAAATCTTGCTCAAGCCGCCAGTCGCCTAACTGCTGCCGATTTTCTGCGCTATGAATTTGTGAGCGAACGCTTAGCTCAAGCCTTGGCCGAGCAATTTAACAGCATCGATCAATTGCTGCGTGCCGATCCAGCTGAGGTCAGCAATTTGCTGGGAGTTCGTTTAGCACCTTTGGGCTTGATTGAGGAATTACAACGAGCTTTAGAAGAAGATCGCGGACATTAGATCCGACGGAGTACCACGACGGTCATATCATCTTGGTATTGGCCGTCGCTCCAGCGATTGGCGGCGTTCATAATTTCGCTCACCAACTGCGAGGCCGGACGCTGGCTCAGCATACTAATCAAGTTGCGCAGTCGATTCAAGCCAAATAATTCGCGATCATGGTTGGCGGCTTCAACCACACCATCGCTGATAAAAATCAAACTTTCACCAGCCTGAAGCTCTAGCACCGATTCGCTATATTCAGCCTGAGCAACCGCACCTAAGGGAAAGCCGGTCAAATCGAGATAATCGCATTCGCCATTTTTGCGCACATGCAACGGCGCAATCAAGCCAGCGTTGCCTAACTGCATATGGCCAGTTTTAGCATCAAGCAAGGCATAGGCCAAACCTGTATTGATTTTTTGCTGGGCCATCCGCCGATAAAACAACGGATTAAGCCGATTGGCCAGGCTTAGTTGGGTGGTTGATTGGCCCTCTTGCAAATGTAAATCGATGACGCTCATGGCGATGGCCATGAAAAATGCGCCAACCACGCCCTTGCCCGACACATCGCCAACCGCGATATACCAACGGCCATCGGGCAAACTCAGCACATTGAAAAAATCGCCGCCAACCTCACGGGCGGGCTGAGTAAAACCAGCAATTTCATAGCCGCTGATCGCTGGTAATTGCTGGGGCAAAAAGCGTTGCTGCACCTCAGCCGCCAAATCAAACTCGCGCTGCAAGCGGGCGCGTTCAGAGCGCTCCTCGACTTGGCGAAAATTCTCTAGCACAACTTCGACTTTGCTGCCCATAGCCTCGACTGTGGCTTGCTCTTGTTTGCTAAACCCGCCAGGCCGATTATAAAACGCCAACAGGCCAATCGGCTTACCTTCTAAGCGTAATGGCACAGCTAGGGCAGCGTCAATCCGTTGACCAAAACCGACACGCTGAAAATCGCTGTTATTTTCGAGGCTGGTGGCTGACCATGGCTCATTGCGTTTTAAAATATAGGCGGCGAGGCTGGTTTGGTAGGCGGCAGTAGCTTGGGCTTCAATTCCCCAGCTAGCGGCAATTCGCGCTTGGCCTTGCTCAAGCAAAATAATTTCGCCGCCCTGAGCATCGATCAGCAGGCCACCCTCTTGCAAAATCTCGGCGAGCAGTTGATCGCGGGGTAGCGAACGGCCAAATAAATCGCCCATGCGGCTCAAAAATTGATAAAGCTCGCGCTGGCGACTAAGCCGACCCCAACCGCTGCCCGCAAAATAGGCCAAGACCGGCATCAAAACGAGGGTCACAATAATTTCAACTGTAGGAGCACCAAACATCCCATATTTGGCCAAGGCCGTGGCAACCAAGGGCGCAAACAGCAGATCAGCCAAAATCGCCACGGCCATGCTGCCCATCAAGCCAAAGCCCATCGCAGCTTGGGCGATTGGAATCAAATAGAGGTAGCGTAACGCAGGCGCAGCCGCCCAACGCCCCTCACCAAGGTACATCACAATCGTAATGACCGAGAGCAACAGGCTGATGCTAATCACATCGCGATGGCGGCGAGCACGATTCATGCGCGTAAAATTGCACTAAAACTAAACACAATATTGCAAAGGTAACCTGGCACGACGCTTTGATAACGCCGAAACAGCAGCGAAGCTGCAATCGAAATCATCGACAAATAAATTACTACCCCAGCCAATTGAATCGGATTTTGCCATTGGCTGCGGATGAGGTAAATGCTCAAATTGGCGATGGTGGTGATGGCGGTTGCTTGCCAGAAGTTGAGTTTATACACATTTTGCAGCGAACGCAAGAGCACGCCGCGAAAAAATAATTCTTCGCCTAACGATTGAAATACCTCGTAGCCCAACGACCAAAACATATATTGCCACGACTTAATACTGAGTCCGACAATCCCGCTAAATCGAATCGTCGAGAAAAAGTGCAGCGAAATGAAAATGCCTGCAAGCAAGCCAATTAACACTTGATCGGGCCATTTACGTAGGTGCAAGCCATGATTTTGTAATTGCTGATCGCGCTGAGCATGCCAAAATAGCAGGATTGGGGGAATAAAAAAGAGGCCTGCCCAATATAAACGGGGCGAATTGGCCAAGCCTAGCGCCAAAAAATGCTGATTTAGCCCATGCTTGGCTGCCAGATTAACCGTAATTGCCACTGCCGCCCACAATCCAAAGGTTAATATTGCGCGGCGTTTGGCATGCGGCTGGCGAAACCATGCCAACCAACAGAAAACCCCAGTAAACACAACCCACGAACCAACCTCAGTTACCACTCCTTGGGTTGCTTGGCTGGTAAACGTCGTGCCCCACAAAATCATGGCCAAAGCACAAAGCATCGTTAATCCAATTGCCAAGCCATAACGCCATGGTGGGCGTTGCAACAACGGGCGTTCTGGCGATTCTAGTTGATGAAAAGCAAGCAGCGACATCGTGCCTCCGTTGGTCGTGAGCGCTATTGTAGCATAGGAATTTGGGGATCGGGGGTTGGTTATTGGGGATCGAATTTAACGCAGCGGCGCAGAGAAGCTTTGGCTCTAGGCTGATGGCTATAGGCTAGCGAAACATGGTGTGGATTTGCAATGATTCCCATAGTCAAACGCCAATAGCCAATAGCCTTACTTAGTGTCCTTCGTGCCTTTCGTGGATCAAGAACGAAACCCTAAATTATATGTTCTACGCTCTTTGTTCTATGTTCTAAATATCGAAAATTTGTGCTAAAATATTATGTTATAATAGGGCTTTTGTGGTATAATAGAGCCATGAATAGACGTTTACAACCACAAGCCCAAGAGCCACAACGGCGGAATCTTCCGGAACGTCTAAGCCAAGGATTTCGCGTCGTTCGTCGAGCACCTTGGGTTATTTTAATGCCAATTTTGCTGGATCTATGGCTCACGCTGTTGCCAGCTTTAGCGCCCAATCGCTGGCTTGCAAGCATGGGCAGTGTGATCAACCGTTTTAGCCAAGCCCAAGGCCAACAGCTTTGGTCGCAGGCCAATGAGTTGTTGCAAACCATCGATTTGCGTTCGAGCGCCGTTGGTACGTATCTCGTGCCCAGTTTGTTCAGCGGCGATGGCACACCCTCGATCTATGCTGGCGCACCATGGTTGTTCAACGGTTGGCTAACATTATTGTTGGTGCTTGGGCTGAACATTGCTGGTTTAGGGCTAAGTGCGTTGGTCTTGTTCTGGCTCGGCCAGCAACTCGCTACAACAAAACCAGCATTATCGGCGTTGCCCAAACAACTTTGGGCTTTGACTAAGATGTGTTTGATTATTGTTGGGCTTGGTTTACTATTTGGCATTCCAGCGTTTGTGGCTGCTAGCTTTTTGCTTTCGGCCAGCGCATTTGGGGCACAATTGGTATTGGCAGCGTTTGGCGTGCTGCTGATCGCGCTGTGGCTTTATGCCAGCCTTGCACCAGCAGCAATCATTATTGGCCAACAATCAGCCTTAGTGGCCCTCTACCAAAGCTATAATCTCGTTCGTCAACAGCCCCGCGAAGCCTTTCCGCTGATCCTCGCGAGTGGCGTTTTGATCCATGGCACGGCCTTTTTACTGCGGCCATTAGCCAACGATCTGATCAGCATTATTGCCGCTAGCGCCCTATTTGGGTTGCTCAGCTGTAGTTTACAAGCAGCAAAATTAGCCTTTTATAGCGAACGTGTTGGCTCACTTGCCCACCGTTTTCCTGTTGCCCTAACACAAAAGTGAGGTTCGATTCGATGGCGACAAATTCCAATCAGAGTACATACGATGCCGCCCAGATTCAAATGTTGCGCGGCTTGGAAGCAGTACGCGAAAACATGGGGATGTATCTCGGTGGCCAAGACACGTCAGCATTACATCACTTGGTCTATGAAGTTGTCGATAACTCGGTTGACGAGGCCTTGGCTGGCTTCTGCGATACGATCATCGTCGAGATGCGGACTGATGGGTCAATCGCTGTCGTCGATAATGGGCGCGGGATTCCCACCGATATTCACCCAGTCGAGGGGCGTTCGGCCTTGGAAATTGTGCTGACCGAGCTGCACGCTGGTGGTAAGTTCAAAGGCTCACAGGGCTACAAGGTTTCTGGTGGTTTGCACGGGGTCGGGGTTTCGGCAGTTAACGCAGTTTCCGAATTTTTGCGGGCTGAAGTTAAACGCGATGGCAAGCTGTGGGCGCAAGATTTTCGCCTTGGCATGCCTCAGGCTCCAGTCAAAGCGGTTGGCGATGCTGAAGGCACGGGCACAACGATTATCTTCAAGCCCGATGCCCAATTATTTACCACGGTTGATTTCAACTATCGCACCTTGGCTAACCGTTTACGCGATATGGCCTACCTCAACAAGAGCCTGCGCTTCAAGCTCGTCGATTATAACAACGACCGCGAAGTAACCTATTATTTTGATGGTGGGATTGTCTCGTTTGTGCGCCATCTGACGCGCGAAAAAGGCCCAGTGCTGGCTCAGCCGTTCTACGTCGAAAAACCTTATGAAAACGTCAATGTTGAAATTGCAATGCAATACACTGGCGATTTCAACGAAAATCTTTTAGCCTTCACCAATAACATTGCCAACCCCGATGGTGGTACGCACGTCACTGGCTTCCGCGCGGCCTTGACCCGCACGATCAATGCCTATGGTCGTAACAAAGGCTTGCTCAAAGAAGGCGATGCACTTTCGGGCGAAGATGTGCGCGAGGGCTTGACCGCGATCATCAGCATCAAGCTGTTCCGCCCACAATTCGAAAGCCAAACCAAATCGAAGCTGGCAACGCCTGAAGCTAAAACCGCCGTCGAAACCGTGCTCAACGAAGCACTTTCAGCCTTCTTGGATGAAAATCCTAACGAGGCCCGCCGGATTATCGAAAAATCGCTGTTGGCTTCACGCGCCCGCGATGCCGCCCGTAAAGCCCGCGATTTGGTGCAACGCAAAGGTGCACTCGAAGGCTTTGCGCTGCCAGGCAAGCTCGCCGACTGCTCAGATAAAGAGCCTGCCCACTGCGAAATCTTCATCGTCGAAGGCGATAGTGCCGGGGGAAGCGCAAAACAAGGCCGTGATCGTCGTTTCCAAGCGATTTTGCCGCTGCGCGGTAAAATTCTGAACGTAGAAAAATCACGTTTGGATAAAATGCTGGCAAATAACGAAGTTCGAGCATTAATCACCGCACTTGGCACAGGTATTGGCGAAACATTTGATATTTCGCGTTTGCGCTACCACCGCATTTTGATTATGAGCGTTGCTGGCGATGAGCCAACCTTGATTCGCAATGCGCAAGGTCATACCGAGTTTGTGCGCATCGGCGAGTTTATCGATCAATGTATTGCAGGCCAACGTAGTGCTAGTGAATACGAAGTGATCAGCTTCGATCAAAAGCGGCATGTTGCGCGTTTCCGCCCACTCAAAGCCGTGATGCGCCACGCCAACCATGAGCCAATGTACAAACTGACCACACGCTATGGCCGCTCGGTCAAAGTAACTGCCTCGCATAGCGTCTTTGTGCTCGAAAATGGTCAGCCTGTGCTGAAAAAGGGCGATCAAATTCGACTTGGCGATCAGTTGGTTGCCAGCCGTCGGATTCCACGCCCAGCCAGCCAACCTCGCGAAATCGACCTTATGAAGTTGTTTGCTGAAGCAGGCTTGATTGATAACCTGTATTTGCGCGGCGAAAGCGTGCGCACGATCGCAGCCCAACGGGTGCTCAACCACGTTTCTCAGCCTGAACAATGGAACGAAGCACGGATCAACTTGCATACTGCTGCATGGGAACGCTTGGTCGAATATCGCCAAGCCAATGGCCTCAGCCAAAAAGCAGTTGCCCAACGCCTTGGTGTGAAGCAAGCGATTACGATTAGCCAATGGGAACGCGGCATGCTGCGGCCTATTCAATCACAATTTGACAACTATCTGGCAACGATTGGCTGGGAAGAACCAATCAGTTACGAACTTGTGCCATCGAAGATCGAGCGCTTGTTGTTACAAGATGATAGCAGCGCCAACGCTCGCTGGCGCGAAGTGAGCAACTACAAAGCCTTTGATAGTTTCAGCAACGATGAGCTAGATTTGCTTGATCGTGACGTTGAGCTTGTACCGCAAGCCCACGACGATCGAGCTTTCCCACGCATGTTGAGCATCACCCCAGAATTGCTGTGGTTCTTGGGCTGGTTTACTGCTGAAGGCTCCTTGAGCAAGCATCAAGTCAGTTTGTCGTTAGGTCAAAAAGATGCAGCCTTCTTCGACGAGCTAAAAACCACGATCGAGCAACTCTTTGGCGAAACGCCACGCTTCTATCAATCGCCTGATAATGGCGGGATCAAATGCTATTTCCATAGCGTGTTGGCGGCGCGACTGATTCGAGCCTTAGGCTTGGGCGCGGTTGCTCATCAAAAACGTGTGCCAAACATGCTGTTCAGCCTGAGCAACGATTTGCAACGCAGCTATCTCGAAGGCTATTTCCTTGGCGATGGCACACTCAGCGATAGCACAATCAGCATGACCACCAACTCGACTGAACTCAAAGATGGCTTACTCTATTTGCTTGGTCAGCTTGGTGTTTTTGCTGGCGTGAGCAAGATCAAGCCCAACTTACCAGCCGATGCACCAATTCAAACCGTGCACGACTACTACAATATTGCAATTAGCGGCAAGCAACAGCTAGAGCAATTGAGTGGGGTTTGGCAGCGCCATCATTTGGCTGCCAAAGTCGAGGCACATTTGGCCAAACCAGCGACCAAAGCTCAAGCATTCACGCCATTAAGCGACGATATGGTTGGCTTAGAAGTGTTGGCAGTTGAAGAATTGGCTCCAACTGGCGAGTTCGTCTACGACTTCTCGGTCGAAGAAGACGAAAACTTCCTGTGTGGCACTGGCGGTTTATACGCTCACAATACCGACGCAGACGTTGACGGCAGCCACATCCGCACCTTGTTGCTGACCTTCTTCTTCCGCCATATGCGCGATTTGATCACCAATGGGCACTTGTATGTAGCTCAGCCGCCATTGTTCCGCGTACAACATGGCAAGGCCTACAAATATGTCTACGATGAAGCCACCCGCGATGAGTACATTCGCTCATTGCCAGCTGGCACCAAAGTCACCGTTCAGCGCTTCAAAGGGCTAGGCGAAATGAATCCCGACCAACTGTGGGACACCACGCTCAACCCGGGCAATCGCATGATTTTACAAGTGACAGTTGAAGATGCAATGGAAGCCGATGAAACCTTCTCGATGTTGATGGGTGAAATCGTGTTACCGCGCAAGCGCTTTATCCAAACTCACGCCGCCGACGTGAAGAACTTGGATGTGTAGGTAGAGCTAGCAAGTTAATACCGAGCAAAGCAGGGCTGGCGATTGCTAGTCCTGCTGCGTTTTTAGCGCGAAACCTTACGATAAATAAAAGCACCTCTGATACAGCCGTTGAAATAGCTGCCATGCGAAGCTGCTTGCATCAACTCGTTGTAGACATTCTCGGGCACATCAACATACTGATAGATCGATCGATTTTTAAATTCAATCTCTAAGGTCTGGGTGGTGGGGTCATAACCAACCGAGGCTAAATTTGATGAAGTAACTGGGGTTCGTTTCATGCGAGACCTCCGCTAACCACTAGATGATGCTTGATTGTATAAGGTTTCTGCTGGCTCGGCTAGCGATCTCTGAGGCTTAGCCATTGGATGCGAGAGTATGGATAGAATAGGGATTGTTTCGATAGTCTAGCGCCCAACGTTTATAGCCATATATTGGCTGCGCCTCTACAATAAATGCCCGATTCCCGACCCCCAACCGCCGATCTCCAAATATCCATCTTGACCAAACCTCGATTCATGCGTATAATGACTCGCGTTAAGCCGCATTAGCTCAGTGGTAGAGCAACCGCCTTGTAAGTGGTAGGTCATCGGTTCAAGTCCGATATGCGGCTCCAAACATCAAAGCCCTCAGCAGTTTTGCTGAGGGCTTTGGCTTGCTTAGGGGCTATTCGTCGTTGCCATAGGCATCGAGGAACAACACTTCATCGGCACGGACAACGGTTTTGGAGCGACGCTGACCGCTTTCTTTGTCTTCCCACGAGCGGGTGTGCAAGCTACCAACGACCCGCACCCGGCTGCCTTTGTGCAAACGATCTTGGCAAATATCGCCTAAACCATTCCAAGCTTCGATGGTTGTCCATTCGGTGTCGTAGGTTTGCTCGCCTTGTTCGTCTTTACTGCCAAAGCGCTTGGTTGCCACGCTGAAATCACAGACCCCAACTCCCGATGGTAAAAAGCGTTGGGTTGGTTCGCCACCCAGCCAGCCGATTAGTTCAACTCGATTTACGGTTCCTTTAACGTTCATTGGTGTTCCTCCGGTTTAATGTACTTACTCAGTTGCCCATATCTAGATGCTACGTTGGCGAATTTTTCGGCTAGCCATTGGTCATTGTTTCACTATCCATTTAAGCTAGCCAGCCATAGGACTTTTAGCGGCGCACGCTGCGTTGTTGCAGTTCTTGTAACAGTGCTCCTGCCTCGTTGACCGAGAGATCATCAAGCTGTTGTGCGCCGAAGCGTTGGCGAATTTCAGCGCTCAGATCAACGCCTTGTTGGCCTGCGACCCGTTGCAATGCTGCCAATTGGCGCGTGCTGGCTGGTGGCTCGCTAGCAGTCGAATCGAGCATGTTGCTCGTGGTGCTGCTACTGGCACTAGCGCTGGCCGAAGCACTCGCTTGGCTGGCTGCGGGCTTTTGATCTAATTGCTGCTTCAAGCCATCGATAATTTCTGAAGCTTGGCCCTTGGTCAGGGTTTCGTAGGTTGCGTTGTGTTCTTGCAAGGTTGCTTGCATCTGACCATCGTTAATCGCCAAGGTATTGATCAAATACTCAAGGTAGGAGCGTTGTTTGTCGCTCGCAGGCGAATCGGGGTCGGCGATGCGTGGCGTAGTTGTCGCAGGGTGAGCATCACGCAAGGCGCTAATTTGCGCCTCAACTGCTGCTTGCTGCGCCCGAAAAATCCGCCAGCCAGTTTCAACCGCTTGACTGATTGCTGCATCATCAGCCGTTGGAGGGAGTGCAATTGTTTCTTCAATCGTTATATAATCATCTCCAGAGCGAATTGCAGCGCGGTAGGTGCGGGTAACTAAAGCTTCCTGTTCCATCGTTTGTACTCCAGTTCATCGTTTAATACTCATCCCAGCGTTTTCTATCACGACCCGCTTGGTTTTGAGCTGAGTATAGTTGACGGTTGTGTCAAATAACGTCACAAATCGATCTTGCTGGCCGCGAAACATCATTAAACTATGGAGGATGCTATGTCGAGCTTTCTTGCCGATGATCAAAACCCGATTTTTTATAGCGACACTGGCGGCCAAAAACCCGCAATCATTTTTATTCATGGTTGGACGAGCGCTGGCTCACATTGGGTTGGCATTACCACAGCCTTGCGCCGTTGGTATCGTTGTATCGCAATCGACTTGCGCGGCCACGGACGCACCCCAGGCCAAGGAGAATTGACAATCAGTCGTTTAGCCAAAGATTTGCATCAGTTGATCGAACACCTCAAACTTGAGCAACCAACGATCGTTGGCTGGTCGATGGGTGGCCTAACAACCTTTGAATATGCGCGTCAATTTGGGGTTTCTCAGCTCAAAAGCATTGTTCTGGTCGATCAAACTCCATGTATGCAAACCAGCACAGAATGGACCATGGGTTTGTTCGGAGCCTACACGCCCGACCATATCACCAGCATGCGCCAACTGTTTGAGAGCCAACAACGCCGCGTATTGCGCCGCTTTGCCATGGGTGTTGTGCACCCTAATCGTACATTGTTGCGCTTTGCAACCTGGCTGACCTCGCCCTATCGCCGCAACTATGATCGCAAAGCGCTCTTGCCATTAGCCGAAGATATGGCCGACCGCGATTATCGTGATTTGTTGGCAAGTATGGATGTACCAATTTTGTTGTGCTATGGTTCGCAAAGCTGGCTTTACCCAGGCAAAGTTGGCGAATATTTACATGAGCACTTGCCACAATCAACCTTGATTCACTTTGAACGCAGCGGCCATTGCCCACCATTCGAGGAGCCAGTTAAATTCGTTCGGACACTCTATCAATTTATGCACCAACAACTGCCAACTAGCGCTTAGCAGTTGTAATGAGAGGAGACAAAATGCTTTTTCAACGTTGGTCACGTTATTTTAGCGTGGCAATTTGCCTAATCCTAATCGCTGCCTGTGCCAATCAAAATGCGACAGCGATTCCTGCGACGGCAACAATCAACAACAATGCTGGCGAGCAAGCTCGCTCTGATAAAGATGGCGTGAATCAAAGACCAACCAAAACGCCGCGACTCGCTGCCACGGCGACTCCAACCATCACAGGGCCGCATTTCGAGCAAGTTGGCAGCTTGCGACTTAAGCCACCAACCAGCGGTCGCCATGCTGATCTCACGTTGTATAACGACTTGGTGTTGCTTGGTACGCAGCCTGGCTCATGCCCCGCCGAAAATCAAATTACATTAATTGATGTGAGCGATCCGGCTAATCCAGAGTTGGCGGGCTATTCACCAAGCGTCAAAAATGCCTCACTTGAAGATATGGATGTGGTGAGGATTGGCGAGCAAGATATTGCAGTTTTGGGGATTCAGCCCTGCCGTGCAGCAACCAAACCTGGCATTCAAATTGTGGATATCACAGATCCAACTGAGCCGCTCGAATTGGCTCGGTTTGAAACCAACCTTGGCGTACATGAACTCGATGTAACAATTACGGCTAGTGGACAAGCCTTGGCTTTGCTTGCTGCGCCCACCAATAACGCTTTTGGTACAACGCCCAAGCCCGAAGATCGTGGCGAATTGTGGATTGTTGATATTAGCGACCCTAGCCAACCAACCATGCTCAGCCGTTGGGGCATCGATCAAAAGCCCGATTGGCAAGCACTTGATTATGCAGATCGGACTCGTGGCAATTTCCCAGGGATCTTTTTGCATAGCGTGCGGGCCAGCAGCAACAGCCAACGCGCCTATCTCTCGTACTGGGATGGCGGCGTGATTATCTTGGATATTCAAGACCCCAATCAACCAATCTACCTTGGCCAAACGCCCTATCCCGCGCTAGCCGAGGGCGATGCACACTCTGTCGTCGATTGGAATGATGGGCAAATGTTGGCCTTGAACAACGAAGATTTTAGCAACGATCAGGCAAAAATTAGTCACCCAGCCTTGGCCGAGCCAGATTACGCCCACGAATTACCATTTGGCGGCAAACTTGATGCCCCGCTGAGTGCCAAGGTTTTAGCGCTTGGGCAGGCTTGCGATGCTGAAGCTGAATATCCTGATTTCAAAGGTTTTTTTGTGTTGGCCGAGATGGCGGGCTGTTCGATTGAGCAAAAGCTGCAAATTGCCCAAAACGGCGAGGCCGCAGCATTATTGATTTATGCTAATACACCATTTGAGGAGCTGCAATTTGGCGATGATGTTGATTTGATCGATGATTTTGATCTGCCGATGTTTACCATTAGCAGCACAACCGCCGCTGCCTTGCTCAGCCAACCTGAGGCTGAAGCAACGATCGAAAGCTATTTTGATGGTGGCGGCGCAATTCAATTCTTCGATCTGAGCAATCCCAGCCAGCCAGTTGAAGTTGGGCGCTACAATACGCCAAATTCGATTAATGAGACGTTGCGATCCAACCCAACTGTGCATAATTCTGAGGTGCAAGGCCAATATTTGTATGCCTCGTGGTATCAAGATGGCCTGCGCATGCTCGATATCAGCGATCCCAGCCAGCCCAAATCAGTGGCAAGCTGGCCGCTGAACAATTCGCCAAAAGTGGCCTTGTGGGGCGTACAAGTGCGCGATCAATTTGTCTATGTCAGCGATTTCAGTTATGGCTTGTATATTTTGGAGTTTAAGGCCGAGTAACTAAAATATGCTCGCATGGAAAAACCATGCGAGCATATTGATTAACGAGCAACGAACGCAGCCAAAACCGCTTGCAATTGATAAATATTGATCCGACTGTTGAATTGTTTTTGAATTGGCACAGGATTGCCTGAAATCCAAATTTTCAACTCAGCATCGAGATCAAAATGGCCAGCGGTTTCAATGCTAAAGTGGGTAATGCTGCGATAAGGAATCGAATGATATTCGACTTTGCTGCCAGTAATTCCCTGTTTATCCACCAAAATCAAGCGTTTATCGGTAAAAATAAAGAAATCGCGAATCAGCTGGTAGGCACGTTGCACTTGCTCGCCCCATGCCAATAGTTGGGCAAAATCACGCTGGGCTGCTTGCGGATCAACTTCCGAAGCATTGCCCATTAA
Source organism: Herpetosiphon sp. (assembly GCF_003512625.1). Classification (NCBI taxonomy): domain Bacteria; kingdom Bacillati; phylum Chloroflexota; class Chloroflexia; order Herpetosiphonales; family Herpetosiphonaceae; genus Herpetosiphon; species Herpetosiphon sp. The sequence continues at coordinate 75,434 of NZ_DOPT01000100.1, forward strand.
TCCATCAAATAACCCCATAGTTGTTCCTCCTGTTATGGTTCGCTATGGGGTTATACGCCGCTAGCAGGCGATTGTTGCGCCATCAATTAACTACCAATGTGCGGCAAGGCCAACTCGGCATAGCCACAATAACCACAGCCATGCAACTCCAAAATTTGAAAATCTTGGCGAAACGAGCCAAAACGGCCTTGCAAAATATCCAGCGAAGTTGAGCTTTCACGAAATTGCTTGAAGCCCAAAAATGTCATCTGCGCTTGGCAACGCAAGCAAATTCGTTGGTGCACAGTAGCTGGCGGCGGGGCGGGCTGGGGAATTCCCAATGAGCCATCGCGCAACCAGCCACAGCTCGGACACTCTTCCCAATCATCGGCCACATCATCACCACAATATGGGCATTTGAGTGGCTCAAGTGGCAAGGCCAACGAGCCATCACGCAACCAGCCACAGGTCGCACATTCTTCCCAATCGTCGGGGACATCGCCACCACAATAGCTACAGGCTAGCATAAATACTCTCTCGCTAGGAATTAATTTTAAGCAAGAACAATACGCTGAGGGGAATAAGGCGTTGCAGAGGCAAAAGCAACGGCGCAAGCAGCAAACTCACGCCGTTGGATTGATTTAGTTGGAGCCACCGACTTCCAGCGGCATTTCGCTAGTAAGGGTTTCGCTTTCGGTGGTCACTGGCAAGCCCAGCTCGTGCCGACGATGATCGGCCAATCGGCGCTTTTCGGCGACCATTTCGGGGGTTACATATTGGTCGAAGGTGCGCAGGCCAGCCAATTTGAGGCCATGCTTTTTGAACAAGCGATACATCTCCTTGACCCGATCCATTTCGATATTACGGCCAAGCGTGTAATCTTCAAACTTGCCATCAAGCGCCAACAAAGCCGTCTCCGAGAGACATGCATAGGCTGTACCTGGCGGCAAACCAATATCAAAGCCAAAATCAACCTCGCCTGGCAAGGTGATTTCGCCCGATTCAATCACCAACACATCAGGGCGTTTGGCGGCTTCATCTTCTTTGATATCGGGTGGCCGTGCCACATCACACACCACCGCACCTGGCTTCAAGCGCTCAATATCGACAATTTTGGTGTTGAGGGCGGTGGTGGTGGTAACAATTAAGTCGGCACTGCCAACATAATCATCAGCTTTGGTGGCAATTGTTACTTTGGCGTTGGGCGTTTCAGCCTCGATTTGCTTTTTCAAGGCGATCAAACGCTCAGGTCGTGGCGCAATCAAAACCACATCGCCAATCGCTTGGGCTAGCAGGCGCGAACAAACTGCGCCAATCGAACCAGTTGCCCCAATCACCACTGCCGTGCCTTGATCAACTCGACCACCCATAAGAATGACCGCTTGTTTGGCGGCTTCAAGGGTGGCGGCCACAGTCAACGAGTTGCCTGAGGTGATGCCAATATCGGATTTTTGGGCAACCGTGATGCCAGCATCACCAACCACCGAAGTGAATGCCCCCAAGCCCATCAGCTTCGCGCCCATGCGCTCGGCCATACGGGCAGCCTTGATCAAACGGCGATAGGTAAAGGCAGTTGGGCGGCGCATCAATTCGCGGGGCGTAGCGCCCAAGGTCAGCAAAATGCCTTCGATTTCTTTGCCTGTACCAGTTGATTTAATACCCTTCATACGCGAGAGATACAGCGGTGGCAAGTGGGCCATGGCGCGTTCAACCCAACGTTGGGGCACAAATTTGAAGACTTTGAAGCGGGGATCTTTATAAATAAATTTGGTTGAGAGCGGGTGAATCACAAAGGCAAATTTTTCTAATTCTTCGTCGTTGGTCAAACGCTGGATGTGCGGCTCCCAATTAGCATCGGCGGTAATTTGCAATACCGTGGCTTCATCAAGCGTGCGCTTGCCTGTAACGGCCAAAATCATAGCTTCGAGCACATCTGCCGAAACAAACGGATGTTCTTCGCTAATTTTGGGCGTGAGCGTAATTAAGGTATGTGCTCCACGCTGGCGCAAATCTTCAATTTCAGCAGGCGATGGATCGTCGGTCAAAATCGTGCGACCTCGCAGATCTTGCGGGGCGTAGCGCCGAATAAAGGCAAAATCACCAGCTAACACATCGGCCCAAGCACAATCTTTTTCGAGACGGCTATCGTGGGTCGCGCCCTTGCCAATCGGGTGAATCCGCCGATAGGGCTTTTTGGCCAAATCGGGCATGGCAAATTTGGCGTAGCGCTCCAGTTGGCTCAGCGAACTCAACGTGAAGGGCAAACCATAATGCACCTTGGGGTCGGCAAAACGCAAATCAACGTTATAACCGCTGAGCGATTCAGCTAAAGAATAGCGCTCAATCCCCGAAAAGACCAAAACCCGACGATAGTTGAAGCGGCCTGGTTCACGCGAAACCGCCTGCGCCACCGTCCAACGTTCGAGGGTTGCCTTGAGCAACACTCCATCGGCGGTTGGCGTAACTCGTGCTTGATTGACGATGGTGTACGCTTGGTTATGTTGATAGCTGGCCTTGCCAACCCGAAAGTTGGCAATTACACCACCAAGCGCAATCGCATCAACCTTGCCATCGTGCTCACGAATCAACTGCTTGACCCGTTCGACATCGCCATCGGCTCCAATGCGGCGCACCCGTAGCTCTTCGCCCAACAGCGTTGTTGTAAAGCTAAAGTCACGCCGCGAACGTCCGAGCGTGATACAGACTACTTCTTTCATACCTGAATCCTCATTGCAAGCCCAGCGAACCGGAGGTTGATTAATCGCGCTTGAATTTATGTAGTAAAAATAGTGAAGTGCGGCAATGTGTAGCGCTGATTATAGCCGATGATCGCCTGCAAAGGCAATGGATACGAGGGATGAGGAGAACATAGAGCAAAGAACATAGAACATAGGGATTCGGGGAAGAAGATTTTAACCACGAAGGACACGAAGAGCACGAAAGCTGATGTAATGGTTCTCTGACATTTGTTTATAATGCAAGCATCCCAACAACAAAATATTCGTGCCCTTCGCGTTCTTAGCGGTTAAATTTAATCTCCTACCTTAGCCCCTGCTTTTGAATTTTGCCTTCTGCCCTTTGCCTTTAATTGCGGCGCACAACCAAACCTAAAGCGAGTAAGGCCATGGCGACAGCCGCCCAAACCCAGGCATAGCTTGGTTGGTTACCACTGGTATCAGGCAAGGTAATTGGCACACCTGGCGCTGGAGTGGCAGTTGGTTGGGCTGGCACTGGCGTAGCAGTCGGCTGGCTGGCAGCACCAAAATAGTGGGCATATAAATCTGGCACAAGGGTAAAATTAACCTTATTCACCACCGTCGGATCAATTGTGCCAGCATTTTTGACTGACTCAGCGATCAAATCGCGAATTTCGCTGGTCGATTGATAGACAATTTTGCCTTCACGGAACATGGCAAAGCCACCGCCGCCGCCAGCTCGGTAATTGTTGATCGCGATGCGCAGGGTTTGTTCAGGTGTAATATCAACCCCATTCAATTGCAATTTGGTCACACGCTGGCCGGCTGGCTTGGTCAAATCGTAGCTATAGTCGATATCGGTGTATAAATCCCAGTTGTAATCGCGGGCATTATCGTTGACTACCGCTTTGGGATCGCTGGGCAAGGCATTGGGATCAAGCTGGCGGAAATATTCGGCGTTACGCTCCAAAGCACGGCGCAGAATATCACCATTAATTTCCATCACATACAGCGTATTATCGTAAATATAGATGCTGTAGGCATCGCGCAGGGTAATTTGGCCCGCCGGAATCATGCCGCCATCGGTGAAAATCGCTGCCAACGAGAGATCAACGGGGTAGCCAGCATCAGCAGCGGCTTGCTTTTGCACATTGTTGATCAAATCGGCCAAAGCGCTATCACGATAACGCGCCTTGGGGCCGCCAGCAAATTCGGCGCTAGCCGTACCAACTGGTTGGCTAATATAGCTCAAGGTTTGGTCGTGATATGGTTGTACCAGTGCTTTAATCTCTTGATCTTCGGCAACATTGGTGACTGAAATGTTGGTTGAATCTTTGTTAACCACATTCCAGCTATCGCCATTTTTCTCAACCGTAATCGTCACTTTGCCCAAAGCGCGGCCCCAATACGATGGCTCGATCAATAACACATTGTTGATAATCGCCTTGGGCACGCTCAAGTGTGAGTGACCAGTCAAAATCACGTCAACGCCAGGCACTTCTTGGGCAAGTTTGATCGACACATTTTCGCCTGGCAACGAGCCAGTATCGCGCCAAGTGCTGGGGTCGGTTAGCCATGCTTCGGGTTTGGTCGCTTCGGCAGGCTGTTTTTCCCAGCCCGTGTGTTGCAGCAAAACCACAATATGCGCACCTTCAGCCCGAATTTGCGGTACATATTGCTTGGCAACTTCTACCGGATCGGCAAATTGCAGGCCCGCGATGTTGGCGGGTTTTTCCCAGGTTGGCACAGTTGGCGTGGTCAAGGCCAAAAAGCCTACTTTCACGCCATTCACATCTTTAATAATGTAGGGCTTGAAGGCTTCGCTACCATCGCTTTTGCGCACATTGGCGCTCATAACTGGGTATTGAGCTTGGCTGATATAGCGATTCAGCACATCCATCCCATAATTAAATTCGTGGTTGCCCAACGATGAAACATCATATTTGAGCGCATTAAATACCGCTGCCATTGGATGCGCGGCATTTTGGTCGATCACGTTGTAGTAGTAGGTCAAGGGCGTACCTTGAATCGTATCACCATTATCGACCAACAAGAGATTGGGATCGATCGCCCGTTCTTGTTTGATCAAGCTTGCAACCTTGGTCATACCCCATTCGGCAGGCTTGTTGGCGTAATAATCCCAAGCCATCAAATTGCCGTGGATATCGCTCGTTTCCAAAATAGTGACCGTGCGTTGCTCATTTTGGGCACTTACAACCCCACTCTGCAAGCCGAGTGGAGCCAAAACTGCCAGCAATAGCAGCAACGCGAACGCACGTAGCAAACGCATAAACTCTATCCTCCTAAAACACTAATATGCTGGATGTTCGATCCGAGCATATAGTGCTATAATACGCCGCTCCGTAGATTCGGTCAAAAATATTAAGTTCTGTTCAAATAAATTTCAGCATTTAATTAAGTCATAGTCAATGTCAGAATTAGGTTTCTGAATATAAGTGCTCACCATTAATTAAACAAAAATTGTGCAACAAAACTGTTACACAATCATCGTCATAGGGCTATGCTAGCAATCAGCTAAACATCAAGATCAAGCATTTTGCGCAGTTGTTCGCGGCGTTTGGGCTTGCGGCGGGGGCGATAGAAGGGATCGCTGGCTTGCAGTTCGCGTTTGGTTTGTTGCGAGCGGCCATTAACCAAGCCTCGCACGTAGGCGGTCAGATCCGCCAACGAGGCCGCTTTATCGGCCAGCGATAAAATCCAGCCTTCGCGGGTCATCGGGGCGGGGCCGATTGGGTACATATGGCCAATAATTGCTTGGCAGACTGCAAAATCTTCGCCCTGTTCTTCGGCCCAGCGAGCAGCCACCGCCCCATGATTTTCTAGCGTGCCATAGCGTGAATCGATATCGTGAAGCAAGGCAGCACGAGTACAAACCCGTACATCCGCCTTGAGCAAACGAGCAATTCGGTAGGAATAGCGCGTAACCCGCATCAAATGTTCATATTTAGCAATCCCGTGGTGCAAATGGCTGCGGGTTTCTAGCACCTTGGGATGGGCAAGTAAATCCTCAATCAAATCATCCATCGTTCTTTCCTCCTGGTCGATTCAATTGATTTGGTCAATCGTGATCACCATATCACAAACTGTACCATGCCCAACTTTTTATTGTCAACCTATTTTTAGGGTTTAGGTTTGATCCACGAAGGACACGAAGAGCACGAAGCACAGAAACCGCGAAGGACACGAAGAGCATGAAGGCTAGATTTCTAGCCCCAAATTTTTGACTATCACCCTAATGCTCATTCGCCAGATCGCTAACCTCTAACCTCAACAAACAATCTCTATGCTCTATGCTCTTATTTTCATTCCTCAGCGCAATTCCACCCCAACCAGCGGCAAGAAGAGATCGGGCACGTCAAGCGTTTGGGTCGCGGTTGGCGTATTGGTTGGAGTATGGGTTGGTGAACCCGTCGCCGTTACTGTTGGCGTATTGGTCGGCGTGTTGGTAACCGTCGCTGTTGATGTGTTGGTCGGCGTTAACGTAACGGTTGGGGTATTGGTTGGCGTATTCGTCGCTGTATTGGTTGGCGTGTTGGTGGCCGTTGCGGTCGGTGTAGCGGTAGCGGTGTTGGTTGGCGTGTTGGTAGCCGTTGCGGTCGATGTGGCGGTAGCCGTTGGCGTTGGCGTGGCGGTGGTGAGTACAAATCGACAGATTTGGAATGATTCGTTGCGGCTGCTCATAGTAAAGACATTGTTAGCAAACTGACGACCGCCAACCACAAACACCGTGTCGTTGATGCTATCGGCCTCGGCTCCATAACGCGAGCTATTCAACAATACTTCTGACCATTGATTAGTCTGTTGATCAAAGATCAGGCTTGAGTTCGAGGCGACAACTGGCATTGAATAGCCCGTGGTAATGACGAAGAAGCGGTCAAGAATTTGAGCATCGCCACCTTGCATTTGACGGCGTGGCAAGTTGGGCGCAGGCATCCAAAATCCAAGATTTGGATCAAAAATTTCCATGGTATCCATGGCAGTTTGATTGCTGATTGTAGCTGTGCCGCCGGCAACATAGATTTTATTGCCTATCACGCCAGCCGAAGCAAATGCCCGAGCCCTCATCAGCGCTGAGCCAGCATTCCATACTTGAGCAATAGGATCGAAAATCCAGACGCTGGTTAAGGCATTGCTGCCATTCGAGCCACCAATAATATACAGTTTGCCATTAACAACTGCCGATTGATAATAGGCCAATGCGATTGGCAAACTTGGGCCGCTGCGCCAAGTATCGAGCGTTGGCGAATAAATTTGTAAACTGCTAATCAACCCTGTCGTGGTCGAGCCACCAGTGGTATAGCCCCCAGCGACATAAATTTCGCCGTTGAGGGTAGCGGCATCAGCACCAAATACTGGCGTAAGCATGGCCGCCCGTTGTTGCCAACTCCCCGTGATTGGCTGGTAGCGCAGAGTGTTCGCCAAGGCAGGCGAATTATTATTTGGCCCTTGACCGCCAATTTGGAAGAGCGCTCCATCAGCACTCACAACCGAGGAATAACGCGCAGCCACCAGCGAATCCTCGCGATCAATCCACTGCCCAAGGGCACAATTCGTCACAATTGCTTGATTCAGTTCAACTAAGCCATTGCTCAATTGCAAGGTCGTTTGATCGCTGGTATGCGGCTGGGCGGTTGCTGGAATCTGCACATTAACCGTGATTGGGCGGCTGCTTTGGGCAGGAATAGCAAGCTGATTAAACGGCAAACTGCTGGGCCAGGCACTTACAGCCAAATTCAGGTCGAGCGTTTGCGCATTAGGGTAATTATTGCGGACACTTAAAGGATAGAGCAAGGTATCGCCAGCACAACCTTGATTGCTGGTTGTGCCAAAAATTTCAATCGGCGGCGTATCTTGAATCAGCACATCATCGAGCAAAAGATTGGCCCCAAAATCGCTGATGCCTAAAAATCCAAGGTAAAATGGCTGGCCGGCGCTAGCAAATGGCAAATCAAGCTGATACTGCGTCCAACCATCGGTTGCTCGATAGCGTGGATAGCTAGCACGAGTTATGTAGTTTTGGTTATCGCTGCTGGTTTGCAACAGCAACGTATCGGCAGAAGTTGGAAAAATCGCGCTATGGTAATACCAAAAACTTACCCGCAACACGCTGGTTGTGGGGGTAAGCACGACTGATAATCGCGCTGCATTGCCATTGATTGTGGAGTAGCTATTGAAATGCGCCATACCCGCGCCCGTATGAGGCTGGGCCGTCGGTCGGGTTGCACTCGTCACATACGTCCATTCAGGATCAGGCGTGTCGGTCGAGGTAATAATTGTTGTTGACCAATTGAGCGGCGGAAAACTAATGCTATCGAAGCTTTCGTTGATGTAGGTTGTTGGTACAAGCACGGTTTGCGAGCGTGGCATGGGCTGTTGTAGCTCACGCGCTTGGGTATACGAGCCACCAAAAAAGAGCAGCACCAACCCCAGCAGGAGCACAATCCGAAGGGTACGCGTAGTCATGGGCTTGCCTCCAACAAGTACAACCGCAATCAACGATAGCCAATAGTAGTTAATTCGCAGCCAGAAAAAGTGGTTAGCCCCATTATACGCGCATTCGCCAACCAAAGGCTAGAAAGCGTTCGACGAGGGCGCTAGGCTATAGGCTGTTGGCTTTTGGCATTTAGGCTGTTATGCTCTTTAGGATGCCACGAATCATCCGATATCCTAGCGCCTTCAGCCTATAGCCCCTCTCCACTCTGCGCCTCTGCGTTAAAACCTCATTCACAAAATTTGTTTTTAGCCACAGATGGACACAGATTGATTTGATTATCATCCTATGCCGATTCCCTGACCTCTCGCCCCTGACCACGGGCCTCTACGTTCTATGTTCTATGCTCTTTGCTCTATGTTCTTTTTGCCCTTTGCCTTTGCCCTTTGCCTTCTGATTTTGCCTTTTGCCTTCTGCCTTTCGCCCTTTGCCTTCTGATTTTTGCCTTTTACCTTTTAACTTGGCGTATACTTAGGCCTATGTTGACGATTCGCCAAACCAGCATGTTGATAACGTTGCAGGATGCGGGGCGCACTGGCCTACGCCATTGGGGTATGCCCGCCAGCGGAGCGCTTGATTGGCTAGCGCATGGCTTAGCAAGCCGCTTGGTTGGCAATACTACAGATCGTGCCAGCCTCGAAATTACCGCAGCTGGTGCGTGTTTGCACTTCAGCCAAGTAACCATCATCAGTTTGGTTGGGGCAGATTTAGGCGCAGAATTAAACGATCAGCCAATCAGCCTTGGCCGAGCATGGCTGGTGCGGCCTAATAGCGAATTGCGTTTTACCCAACGCCGGGTTGGCGCACGTTGTTATTTGGCAATTGCAGGCGGCTTCAATCTTGCGCCCCAACTTGGCTCACAAAGCACATTGCTTGGTGCACCATGGCACGGCTACTTGGCGCGGCCCTTGCACATTGGCGATCAATTGACCTACACCGAGCCAAATTTGAGCCTTGCTGGGCGTAGTTTGGACACAGCATCCAGCATTTCAAGCCAAGCCCCAATTCGCTATCTGCCCAATCGCCAACTTGCCAACAAACTTCAACGCCAATTTCAAGCCCAAACCTGGCAAATTAGCAGCAAAAGCAATCGTATGGGCTATCGTTGCGAAGGGCCAGCTTTGGCCGCACCGACTCAAGCAGTTCGCTCGTTTGGGGTTGTACCGGGCACAATTCAGCTCCCACCTGATGGTCAGCCGATTGTGCTGTTGTCCGATGCCCAAACCACCGGCGGCTACCCAGTGCTTGGCGTGGTGATTCGCGCTGACTTGCCAAAACTGGCTCAGCGCTTGCCTTTGGAGTATTTGCAATTTCAGCCAATCGGGGTTACACTAGCCGAACGCGCTTTTGCTGAACAACTAAACATCCTCAGAGCCAACTTCGAGCTAGAACCACTCATTCTTGGGACACCAATTTAAGTTTAACCCCATGATACTAACTCCTTATCCCCCAAAAAGATTGTGCAAAAATAAACAATACCTCAAAAATGTGGGTAAGTGTGGGATAATGTGGGATAACTTTTTGAAACTTGTCAAATTAATTGTTTTCCCACAGCCATAATAACACAAACGTTCGTTATAATTTCAAAACCCGCTTGTTAATAAAAACACATGTTCGTAATTCTATCCCCAAATGCTTAAAGTTACCCCCAAAAATGTGGATAACCATGTGGGATATGTGGGAAACTTGGGATATGTGGGAAACTTGGGATATGTGGGAAACTTGGGATATGTGGGATATGTGGGATATTTCATGGCCCGCAAATGATTGTGTATAATCGCCAAGGCCAACGATAGTCGCGGCCAAAATCATAGATTTGAGGCTTTGTATGCGCAGCTATCAGCTTGCAAAAGCACTTTTGTTTCGTTTACCACCAGAAAAAGCTCATCGGTTAACCACTTTAGGCCTAGATTTGGCCACTCGTTTACCATTTACCTCAGCTTTATTCCGTTCCTTCCATCACAATGACCCATTGCTTAAAACCAATTTATGTGGGTTAACGTTTAATAATCCGGTTGGTTTAGCAGCAGGTTTCGATAAAGATGGCACGCATATCCGTGGAATGAGTCAATTGGGTTTTGGTTTTTTGGAATTGGGCACAGTTACGCCCAAGCCTCAAGCTGGCAATGAACAGCCGCGTTTATTTCGTTTAATCGAGGATCATGCATTAATCAATCGAATGGGATTTAATAATGCAGGAATTGCAGCGCTTGCTCAACGTTTAGCCAAACAGCCACGCATCATTCCACTTGGGATTAATTTGGGCAAGAATAAAATTACGCCAAACGAACAAGCTGCTGATGATTATCGCCAAGGTATTAATTTGCTTGGTGAATATGCCGATTACATTGTGATCAATATTTCTTCGCCGAATACGCCTGGTTTGCGCGAACTCAGCCGCCGCGAGCCATTGACTGAACTATTGCAGGTTGTCAAAACTGCCCGCCAACAATTACGCCATCAAGCCCCGTTGTTCGTTAAACTCTCGCCCGATGAAGATCGCGAAGGCTTGGAGGCAGCGCTTGGCGCAGCCCTCGACGCTGGAGTTGATGGGATTATCGCCACCAATACAACCGTCAGTCGCGAAAATTTACGTTCTGCTCAGCAAACCGAAACTGGCGGCTTAAGTGGCGCTCCGCTCAAAACCAAGGCCTTGGCAACCCTCAAATATATCTATCAAACAACCAACGGCAAATTGCCCTTGATTGGCGTTGGCGGAATTGCCAACGGCCAAGATGCTTACGAACGGATTTTGGCTGGCGCGAGTGCCGTGCAACTCTATACCAGCCTGATCTATGCCGGGCCACAATTGGTTGGCACAATCAACCGCGAGCTAGCAGCATTACTACGGCGCGATGGCTTTGATTCAATTCAAACAGCCGTTGGGTCAGCAGTTTAGCGCTAGAGAGGGGACGCAAAGTCACCCGTATGGCAAAATCAAGATGACACCAGAGCATGACATAACTGGTTGCGCTGCCCTAGGTGGCGTGGTAAGATGCATCGCATGGAGCGGCAATTAACTAAGTATGCACCACGATGATGCATAGAAAGGTTTCAGCGTTATGGTTCGCGTCCAGGTTGATAGCATACGCTTTAGTCTACTCACACAACAACGGATTGTTGTCCTGCGGGAACTTAACAGCCGTCGCTATGTGACAATCTGGATCGGCCCGTTTGAAGCCGATGCAATTGCACTAGCAGTCCAAGGCCACGAGCCACCACGCCCAATGACCCACGATCTGCTCTTGGCAACTGTCAAAGCACTGGGCGGCACGATTCGCGAAGTTGTGGTTAGCGATTTTCGCGATAGCACCTTCTTTGCTCGCTTAGTTGTCGATAACAATGGCCAAGCCATTGAGCTTGATTCACGTTCGAGCGATGCAATTGCCTTGGCAGTTCGCGCTGAAGCTCCCATTTTCGTGGCCGATCATGTGATGGATGAATTGGGCCATATGATGGACGACCAAGACGAAAGCGAAGATATTCCGACAACATCGGTTTCGCAGGCTGAGCCAGAGGCCGCCCCGACCACCGATGAGGAAGAGCTTTCGATCTTCCGTAAATTCATCGACTCAATTGATCCTGAATCGGATCAATAGCTCGCCCGTAGCCCGCTCCTTTGGCCTCAACTGATGCTTCAGTTGGGGCTTTTTTGTGCCCAAATTTTGGGATCGGATTGTCCACATGTTTCCACAGCTATCCACAGGCTCATGAGCCGATCATGCTATCCAGAGGTTTTCCACCGAGTTATCAGCAGCTTTTCCACATATCGTCCACGCGGCAGGCCTACTATATCTAGGGCCATGTAACTAAAACCTGTCCTAGATTTAGCGTTATCCCCGTTTATTCGCCAGTTATCCCCAAAGTTATCCACAAAATGGGGATAACTAGCCCTTCGGTGTGGAAAACTCGCCGTCATGTGGACAATCATGGGGAAAGCATGTGCGCCGATCGTGCATAACAATCCACATCATGCACTAATCCCCAAACCCATGGGGAACATGGGGAAACTCTTCCACGATCTATCCCGATCAATCATGGGCCACTACAACAGCATGAAACGTGATCTTTCCACAAATCCACATGCTCTACTGTTAACGTCTATTTCATGATCCTAATTAAATAATATATTGGGGATATCCCCAATGCTGCGCATTGGATTTAAACCAATTGGGAAAAGTTGAAACTGAACATGCATATAAACTAAATCTTACGAGCCTAAAATTTAAATTTATTGAATTTATCTACATATTTAGGTGTTTATTTGCCTGTTTATTCTCTGTGTAAATGCTTTTTAAAGTATGCTAGGATGTAGGCAGCCATTTCTAGTGAAGACGGAGCCTTGTTATGTCTGATGAGCAGCGAGCCACAATTCGGATTTTGTTAGCCGAAGACAACGAGCTAGTGGCCTTGACCATGGAAGAATATTTGACCGATTTGGGCTTTCAGGTGGTGGGCGTTGCCCGCACCGGAACCCAAGCCTTGGAGTTGGCACGCCAATTAGAGCCAGATATGGCGATTCTTGATGTTAAGTTGCCCGAATTGGAAGGCACCGAGGTTGCCGCACGGCTTTATGCTGAGCGCCCGATGCCAATTGTGATGGTAACCGCTTTTACCGACCGCGACACCATTCGCAAGGCTGAACGGGCTGGGGCACTGGGCTATTTGGTCAAACCAGTCACGATGGAAGCATTAACCCCAGCGATTGATATTGCCTTAGCTCGCTTTGCCGAAATTCGTGCGTTGCGCCAAGAAGTTGATGCTTTGCACGAATCGCTGGAAGCTCGCAAATTGATCGAGCGAGCCAAAGGGATTTTGATGCAGCGCTTGAATATTAGCGAACACGATGCCTATGAACGGTTGCGCCATCGGGCACGCGAAAAACGGGTCAAGCTCAAAGATATTGCCCAGACGATCATCGATGCTGAAGCTTTGCTCTCATAATTGCCTCAGCAGCCTCGTTTGTTTGCTTTTGGTCTTTTTGGCTTATTGCCGAGCTAAACGAAGCGCCCTTGTTGGATTGCCGACAAGAGCGCTTCAAGCTTAAGCGAGCACAATGACGTTGGGATTATCGGGGTGAATTTTGACTTGCACCATATCACCTGCATCAGGTGCTTTGAGCAGTTCGAGGAATGGATAGATTTTAAGCGCGGTTTGTTCGAGGCGTAACTCCAGCTCAAACTCAAAAATTCGCCGACCATACGTGCCGCGTAGCCAGCCAGTTGGGGTGGCACTCACAACCAGCGCCTGCTGAAGCTGACCGTTGAGTTTGGCTTCGCGTTCGGCTGGCGGGCTATATAAATGCATTCCATGGCGAATTGCCTTCGCGATCAAGCCGCCAATGAGCAACAGCAAGAGTGCGATCGTTAATTCCAGCGAAAATCCAGCTACTTGAGCCGCCCCAATCGCTGGAATAAACAATGAAATGGCTAGCCCCAACAACACTGCATCGATCCATAAGCCGCGTAGGCGTTTGGCAACAGGCATGAATGGTATCCCTCGATGTTTCAAACTTGTTTCATTGAGTATAGTTTAGTTGATTTTGGTTTGTTGGTTCGCGATGGTCTTTTCACATGCATAGTTCACCAAATTAAGATTCATGTATTTTCAGAATCAGCGTTATCACCACCCTTCCGTCCCGCCTCAAGGCGGGAAACGCAGGTGGTTTTCATCCCCCCTGTACCCCCTAAATGGCAATTTGTACGATATCTAAAACCATCGTCCTGACGCATAACCTAATCAATGAAATTCACTTATTGGCATTGGTTATTGAGTGACTGATCGAGCGCTCTAGGGTTTGCTTGCAATGTTTGTAACGTCAGGTTCTGCATTTTCCACGGCTGATCTGGCTCGGTGTTGTTGCGATGCAAGGTGACACAGCCTGCTTGCACTTGCAATTGACCAGCTTGATCGTTGGTTAGCCACACCAGATTGGTCGAATAATACAGATTGCCAGCGCCAGCATCAATCAAGCCTTGTGGGTTGATAACCACTTGGATAAATTGATTTGACTCGAATTGCTGGCTCCAGGCTGCTACATCGCTGGCTGGTTGTTCGTGCCAATAATTCCAAGCTTGAGCATAATTGGCTTGGTTCAACGTGGAGATATACAGGGCTAACGTTTGTTCAGGCGTTTGAACTCTGGCTGGTGGCTCGATCGCTGGGCAAATTTGGCCAAGCTGTTGGCTCATAGCTTGTAAATCGTTGGTCAGCTCAAATTGGCTGTTGCGAATTTGCCAAGGCTCAGTTGGGCCGTTGATATTGACCCGATGCAATTCATAGCAACCTACAAAATATTGCCAACCTGCTTGACGATCATAAGCAATCAAGCCAGCGGCAACTCGCGTGTTTTGGTTGCCAGCACCAACATCAATTACAAAATGCGGATCGATCAACACCTTGACGCTGAGTGTTTGCTCATAGCCTTGCTCAAATTGATCAAACGGCATTGGCGCGACTTCAAAATAGCCATAGGCACGTTGATAGTCGGCACGATTGATCGCATTATAAAAGCTCGCCAATAAGCTCAGCGGATCTTGACGATCATCGAATGCTGGTAGATTGGGTGGGCTGGGTGGAGCGGAATTATCCTCACTGACTGCGGTTTGACTGACTGCCGGAGTTGAGGTTGGTTGATCGGGGTTGGCTGCCGGAATACTTGCGGTAGGTTGTTCGGGCAATGGTTGTATCGTAGCTGGGCTGCTATTGCTGCAAGCGCTGAGCAATGCAAGGCCCAAAATAAGCATGAGACGTGAATAACGGTGCACGATGGCCTCCTTTCATCGTGCAGTATACGCCGCCTATGATCGGTTTGGGGTGACACCGCTCTGATGGGTTGCTGATAATCGAATTAGGCCTCGTTCAAGCGCATAATAATTTCGCCATCTTCGACCTCGCCAGTTGCTTCAAAGCCCACTTTTTGATAAAGCTTTTCGGCTACCTCATTGCCTGGCACATAACTCAGCCGAATTTCAGTGCGATAGGCTTTATGCTTGAGATGATCGATGATGGCCAAAAGTGCTGGTTTGGAATACCCCTTGCCTTGGTGTTCAGCCCCAATCATAAAGCGAATAATCCAATCGTGGCCAGTTTCAGTGTCGCGGCCCATCATCACAAAGCCAACCAAATCGCTATCGGCATAAATCGCGCGTGGCTCCCAATCGGGGTGCACATAGGCCTCGGCCACCGAAAACATATTTTGCGCCACAAATTGGGTTTGATCATCGCGAACTTTGAGTTTGAGTACAGGCCGTAAGTTTTCCTCAGTAATTGGTTCTAAACGAATCGTTGCCATGGTAAAACCTCTGTTTAGAAAATCAAAAGGCAGAAGTCAAAGGTCAAAGGAGGGATTAGGGACACGTTGTTGGGGATTAGGTTTTAACTCAGAGGCGCAGAGAACCTAAGGCTATCGGCTATCGGGACAATTTGTGGTCTGTTCATGATTCTGCATCCAAAAGCCCATAGCCATCTTTCGTTCGTGCGCTTCGGGTTCTGCATCGTTTCAAAATCCGATCCCCGATCCCCAACAACCAATCCCCGAGATAAAACAAACCAGCGATGAAGGTGTTGCTGCCCTCATCGCTGGAATAGTGCTAGCGCTTAGTCGCCGCCGAGAATGCTGCCGATGATGTTACCGCCAGCGCTGCCGCCGCCACCACTGGCTGGCATGTATTCGGCCAATTTCTTGGCAACGTTCATGACAGGCATGGTTTGCAGCCAAACTTTACCAGGGCCGCGCAAGGTTGCCAGGAACAAGCCTTCGCCGCCGAAGAGAATATTCTTGAAACCGCGAACCATTTCAATATCGAACTGGACGCTTGGCTCATACATCGCCACGTGACCAGTATCGACCTTCATCACCTGGCCTGGTTGCAAGTAATATTCGACGACTTCGCCATCAAGCTCGGCAAAAACCACGCCTGGGCCAGTCGCGCGTTGCATGATAAAGCCTTCGCCGCCAAACAGGCCTGCGCCCAATTTACGGCGGAAGTGAATATCAAGCTGAACCGACTTTTCGGCACACATAAACGAATCTTTTTGCATGATGATTTCTTGGCCGGGGGCGAGGTGCAATGGCACAATCTTGCCGGGCATTTCGCTGGCAAAACCAATCAAACCAGTGCCGCCTGCAACCGTGAAATCGACAATGAACAACGATTCGCCTGAGAAAGCCCGTTTGAACATCTTGCCGATACCGCCGCCAGAATTCGTGTTCATCTGAACGTTGCCGCTCATCCACGACATCCCGCCGCTTTCCGAGAAGATCATCTGGCCTGGATCAAGCTCGATGATCGCTGCTTGGAGCACAGTTCCAATAATTTTGTAGCGCAAGCCAGTGGTCATGCCCCGGCCACTCAAAGCAACTGGTGGTTCGGGCAAATCGAGCGGGCGGCCTGGCTCGCTGGCCATGGTGTAGCCACCTGCTGCTGGAGCACCATAGTTTGGTTGGGGCGGTGGTGGTGGATAGCCACCTTGAGGCGGTGGTGGTGGATAACCGCCTTGGGGTTGGTTCGGGATGGGCTGGCCAGTTTGGGGATCAAATTTAGGTCGATAATCGTTATCAGACATCACACGCTCCTCAAATGCTAGCACAAAGATGTGCAACATACTTGGTAATTGCATTGTACAACTGTCGTCTAGTACGCCCGTGCTTGGCCAAATGTTGCTAGGGCTGGTGGTTGCGCTTAATGATGCTATGCGTTATGATGGTAGCGCGTTTCTACCGTTGGGGATGGGCCAAACTGGCTATCCCAATGGTCTCCACCGACACACAAGGAGTTTCCAGCATGCGGCGTTTTGGAGCGATTCTGGCCTTTTTAATTGGCGCAGTTGTGGGTTTAGTTGGCGGCGCGGCCTTGCTAGCCTATGCCTATCAAGTGGCGGGTTTGTATCCCCCCGACGATGCCACGATTAAATTCATTGCCCAAGAACGGGGCTGGTTCGACCCGAACACCGAGGAAACACCTGCATCCTAAGACCCACCCTGTTCGCCCTGTTGCCTCTCCGAATGTTTTGCTTGTCCGCTGTTGAGGAGGTATCATCGTGGATACGCCATGGACAACACACTACGAGCCAACGGTCAAGCCCTCATTGCAGTACTCCACTGAGCCGTTGATTTCGTTATTGGATAGCGCCGTTGCCAATTATCCCAATCAGGTGGCTACAAACTTTGTACTGAAATATGTACTTGGTGGTCGGGTGGCAATTGGCGGTTCGCTCACTTATCGGCAATTGAAGGAAGCGGTTGATCGGTTTGCCACAGCCTTGCATGGCTTGGGTGTTCGCAAGGGCGATCGCTTTGCGATTATGTTGCCCAACACGCCTCAGTTTGTAATTGGTTTTTTCGCGGCGCTGCGTTTGGGAGCCACGGTTGTCAACATCAACCCAACCTACTCGCCACGCGAACTCAAGCATCAATTGGCCGACTCTGGCGCTGAGACAATTTTTGTGCTTAGCCCGTTCTACCCTAAAGTTCAAGAAATTTTGGCCGAAACCCCGCTCAAACGCGTGATCGTCACCTACGTTCACGATGTTTTATCCTTCCCCCAAAGTATACTTGTGCGGCGCACCCAGCAAAAAGACCCCAGTTGGGTTGAGATTACCCCCGATCGCACGACCTTGATGTTTAGCACCTTGCTGGCTGAATATCCACCCGCCCCGCCTAAAGTGGTGATGGATGGCCATGATGTGGCGCTGTTTCAATATACTGGCGGTACAACTGGCGCTCCCAAGGCAGCGATGCTGACCCACTACAACATTATGGCCAACACCAGCCAATTGTTGAATTGGATGAACGACCTTAAAGCTGGCCAAGAGCGTGTCATGTGTGCTATTCCGTTTTTCCATGTCTATGGGATGACGGTCGGCATGTGCTTTGCGGTGGCAATTGGCGCAGAAATGGTGATCATTCCTAATCCACGGCCAGTTGATGGTGTGTTGGAAGCCTTACACAACGAACGCGCAACGATCTTCCCAGGTGTGCCAGCGCTCTACATTGGGATTATCAATCACAAAGATATTGATAAATACAATTTGCGCTCGATCAAGGCCTGTATCAGTGGCTCAGCGGCCTTGCCAATGGAAGTTCAAGAGAAATTTGGTGAATTGACTGGCGGGCGTTTGGTCGAAGGCTACGGCCTGACCGAAGCGGCTCCAGTTACTCACTGTAACCCAGTTTTTGGCACGCGCAAATCTGGCTCAATTGGCGTACCAATGCCCGATGTTGAAGTGCAAATTTTGGATCTTGAGACCGAAGCACCGTTGCCAATTGGCTCAGAGCGTGAAGGCGAATTGCTGATTCGTGCGCCGCA
Organism: Herpetosiphon sp.; assembly: GCF_003512625.1. Taxonomy (NCBI): domain Bacteria; kingdom Bacillati; phylum Chloroflexota; class Chloroflexia; order Herpetosiphonales; family Herpetosiphonaceae; genus Herpetosiphon; species Herpetosiphon sp. Next base: position 93,931 of record NZ_DOPT01000100.1, read on the forward strand.
AATTATGAAGGGCTATTGGGGTCGCGATGATGAAACCGCCAAAGTACTGACCGAAGATGGTTGGCTGCGCACTGGCGATATTGTCAAAACCGATAGCGATGGTTATTTCTATGTGGTCGATCGCAAGAAAGACTTAATTATCGCTTCGGGCTATAATATTGTGCCACGTGAAGTCGAGGAAGTGCTGTTTATGCACCCAGCCGTGCTTGAAGCGGCGGTGGCTGGCATTCCTGATACCTACCGTGGTGAAACAGTTAAAGCCTTTGTGGTGCTCAAGCCCGATGCAGCTGCCACCGCCAAAGAAATTCGCGATTTTTGCAAAGAAAATCTCGCACCTTATAAAGTTCCAACTCAAGTGGAATTTATTGAGGAACTGCCCAAAACCCAAGTTGGCAAAGTGCTACGGCGGGTATTGGTCGAGATGGAAAAGCAAAAACAAGCTGAGCAAATCCAGCAGGAGGCAAGTTAGGCCAAACCTAACGTTGGAATATGCGTTCTCGCCATGAAGTTGCCGTGGTGCAATGCCCTGCTTGTGGGGCGCAATTCGATGCGCCCCTGTGGCTGATTCTCGATGCCGAGGAGCAGCCTGGTTTAGTGCAACAGTTATTTGATGGTCGTTTGCGCGAAACCCAATGCCCCTATTGCGATGCGCTTGGCTCGTTAACTGCACCATTGTTGTATCATGATGCTCGCTATGAGCAATTGATTTTAGCCTTGCCCTTATCGGTTGCCAGTGCTAGCGAGGCTGAGGCTTTGGCCCAGCAATTGGTTGGCTTGTTGCATAGCCGCTTGGAACTCGAAAAGCTGGATCAAGCTGAATATTTGGCTCATGTCCAGCTGGCGGCAGATCTTGACGATTTGCAGTTGATGCTGATCCATGCCAGTTATCGCCGCGAGTTAATTGCGCTGATGGCGACGATCGAATGGCCAATTCACCAGCTGGCAACAATCGATCAATTTGAAACCTTGCTGCAAAGCCATGATCGCGACCATCATCAAGCGTTTTGGCAAAGCCTAAATGCTGACCAACAATCTGACTTAACGTTGCTGTTTGATCGCTTAGCCGCCGTTGTGCCAATAGACAGTGGGCTTAGCGATTTTTTGCGTCGATTAATACCCTAGCGAGAGCCATGCATGCCAATTTCGTATAGCCAACCATATGAGCTTGTTTGCCCGACCTGCCAAACTCCGTTTGTGGCCGAGGCTTGGTTGATTGTTGATGCCGAGGAACGCCCTGATTTGGTGCAGGCGATTCGTGAGGTAAGTTTGCACGACACCCGTTGTCCAGGTTGTGGCCAAACTGGGGTTGTGCCCGCGCCAATTCTGCTACATGATCGGCGAGCCAAAGCGGTGCTATTTGGGGTTCCTTATGGCATGCCCGAAGCCGAATGGAATGAATTGGCGCAAGGTTTGTTGTGGATGTTGATCGGCGCATTGCCACGCGAGAATCAATTGCCCTACCTTGGTAATGTGCAAGCTGAGGCTGGCGTAGCGGGTGTGGCTGAGGCTTTAGATCAACTCAATTACACGCCGCAATCAGCGATTGAAGCAATTGGCGATGCGCTTGGCTCGGAAGATTCGGATAGTTTGCCGCCCTTGGCTGAAGCGATTATGCGCATGCTTGCTGCCGATACTCCCGAAGAATTGCAAGCGGTGTTGCATGAATATCCCTTTTTGCTTGATGAGGCGATGGATGAGGGATTGGCGGGCTTAGCTGAAGCAGCAGTTGATGCAGGCGAATTTGAAATTAGCCAAGCTTTTGAGCGAGCCAGAATTACCCTGATTCAACTGCGCCAAACGCTCGATCAATCGAGCCAAACCCTGGCTAGCAGCAAGCCAGCGGTGGCGGCTCAAGCGAGTGCTCCGCCGCCAGCCAATTGGCACAGCATTCGGCGGGCGGTTTTGACATGTGAAGATGCTGGCGAACTGCTGGCTTTACGGGCCGAGTATCCCATTTTAGCAAGCGCTGATGCCGATGCTTGGCTCGCGGAAGAGCAACAAGCCTTGCGCGATGTTGGCGATTTAGGCGCAGCTCAATTGATTGGTGAGGCGCGGGCCGTCTTGCGCGGTGAACGCTAAATTTAGAACATAGAACATAGGGGTCAGCGACTGGGGACTAGGGTTCAGGGGTAGCGGTTGATAGCATTAACTATATCCCTCACCCCCTCGCCCACTGTGGCGGGCGAGGGGCGTTCTAAGCTTCATGATCGAAGGATTCCCCCTCTCCTGCTGTGCGGGAGAGGGGGCTAGGGGGTGAGGGCATGCCATAGACGGTGAAGCCCTCCCAATCATTGTTAAAAACCTACTCTTGGAAGGAGGGGATAAAAGTCGTCATTTGGGTACTTTGTGGTTTCAACTTCTGATCCCTAGCCCCTGACGACTGATCCCTCGAAAAAAGGAGCCAATTATGCAAGAATTTTTTGAGTTTCGTTTACTGCCACGGGTGTTGTATAAATCAGGGTTGGTTGCCGAAATGGGAGCTGAATTAAGCTCGCTGGGCGCAACCAAGGCCTTCATTGTGACCGATGCTGGTTTGGTCAAGTCAGGCTTGGTCGAGCAAGTTCAACAAGCGTTGGCCGAGACGGTCGAAGTCGTCGGCGTTTATAGCGATGTTCCGCCAAATTCCTCGGTGACCGTGGTTGAAGCAGCTGCGGCTCAAGCCCGCGAATCGGGCGCTGATCTGTTGGTGGCGCTTGGCGGTGGTTCACCAATTGATACCGCCAAAGCCATGCGTATTTTGATCACCGAGGGCGGCAATTTACTCGATTATGAAGGGATTAATGTGCTGGAACGGCGCTTAATTCCGATGGTGGCAATTCCTACGACCGCTGGCACTGGCTCGGAAGCTAGCAACTTTGCCGTAATCAAGGATGAAGCCAATAACGTTAAGCTTTCATTTACCAGCCCTTACCTTGCGCCTGAGTTGGCGATTCTTGACCCGCAAGTAACCCAAAGTTTGCCAGCACATTTGGCTGCCGCAACGGGCATGGATACGCTGACGCATGCCTTTGAAACCTATGTCTCAACCGAATCTGAGCCAATGAGTGATGCCTTGGCCTTGGGCGCGGTCGAGATTGTTTCAAATTATCTGCGTGACGCAACCCACCATGGCTCGACCAATGAAGAAGCTCGCGGCCAGATGTTGATTGCCTCGTGTATGGCGGGGATTGCCTTTACCAACTCATATTTGGGTGCGGTGCATGCCTTGGCTCACGCTACTGGCGGCCATTTCCCCTTGCACCATGGCTTGCTCAATTCGATTTTCTTGCCGCATGTAGTTGCCTTTAATGCCAGCACCGTGCCCGATCGCTATGCGCGGTTGGCACGAGCCTTTGGGATCAACACTGGTGGTCGGCCACGCGAGGAAGTGATCGACGATTTGATTGCAGGTTTGCGTCAGTTGGCCAGCGACTGCGGCCTGATCACCCAACTGCGCGATTTGGGCATTCCTGAAGATTCCTTGCCAATGTTGGCTGAACAAGCCTTTGGCGATGGAGCGGTTTACCATAACCCTGTTGCGCCAACTGTTGATGATTTACTGGGGATTTTGCAAGCAGCATGGTAGTTGATACGATGACGATCTTCAGCCAGCGTCGCCAGTGGTTGACGCTGGTTACGTTATTAATTGGGCTTTTAATTGGTTTGGGCTTTGTATCCAATCGCCAATGGCAAGTGCCGCTGAATCTGGGCTTGGAAGAGGGCATCAACAACGATGCTCCATTTGTGGTTGGCTTTAATGCTGGCGAACAATTGCCCGATCGTTCAGCTCGTTACCGTTGGTCAACCCTGAATGCCCAATTGCGCTTTCCGCATGTGCCGCAACGCCACTACTGGCTCGATTTGCCACAACTTACGGGCAACCCAGCCAGCCTCATCATGGGAACCAGCCAATTTACCAGTACTGCCGGACGGGTATTGCATGTGTTGTTGCCTGCCGATGCCGCTGGTAAAGTGGCAATTACGGTTGCTCAACCAGTGGTGAGTGATGATCCACGCGAGCTCGGGGCGGCGTTTAGTGGTGGGCAATTAAGCAGCAGTGGTTGGGCTTGGCCTGGGCTCTATCCGACCTTAGCTTGGTTGTTTTTGCTGACGACACTTGGTTTGAGCATAATCTGGCTTGGTGGTTCGAGCCTTGAAGTTGGCTTGGCAGTTGGCCTAACAGGCTTGGGGATTGTGGCGGCAACTTGGTTTGCGCCATTACGGGCAAGCTATGCCGCACCAGCGGTTGCCCAAACAACGCTCTATGGTTTGGCTGCATTGCTGTTGTTGGGCTGGGCCTTGCCGCCAATCTTGCAGCGCCTAGGCTTAACGATCAGCCGCGATGTCTTGCGTTGGCTGATTTTGGCGACGGTGCTGGTCTGGTCGCTCAAATTGGGTGGACGCTTGCTGCTCGAGCATATGCCAGGCGATATTGGCTTTCATCGCAACCGAATTCATGCAACCAACCTTGGCGATTTATTCCGACCATCGCGCCATCGCGGCATCGATTTTCCCTATCCGCCAGTGTTGTATGCCTTGTTGCAGCCACTGACCTTGACTGGAATTTCAGCCGATTGGTTGTTGCAATTAACCGCCGCAGCCTGTGAAGCCCTGGCGATTCCGGTGCTATTTTGTTTGGGCTTGCGCACAACTGGCTCAAGCCGTGGAGCGCTGGTTGGCGCGATTATGTATGGGCTTGTGCCAGCAGGCTTTATGACCAACGCATGGTCGTTTGATTCGCACATTTTTAGCCAATTTGTGGCCTTGCTACTGGCAACATTTATGGTTTGGACGTGGCAACACTGGCATGAACGACGTAACTGGCTTTGGATAACTTTGGGTTTGAGCACGATTGCGCTCGGACACTTTGGCTTTTATCTTAATACTGGCTTGATGGGCGGCTTGCTGATGCTATGGCTGTGGTGGCGCGGCCCACGTTCGCAAGGCTGGGCCTTATTCACCAGCTTGGTAGCAACCCAAGTGATTGTTTGGGCTTTGTATTACTCAAGTTTTATTGGGCTATTTTTGCAGCAAGGCCAATCGTTTGCCGAAGGCGGCATGAACGCAGTCAATCAGCGCGAAGCTGTACCACGCCTGCAACTCCTGTGGGATATGATTGATCTTGGGTTTTGGCGGCATTATGGTTTACTGCCTGTCTTAATCGCGCCATTTGGTTGGTGGCTCAGTCGCAAACATCGCGGCTTGCAATTGGTCATGGGGGCGACGTTCGTCGTTAGTTTGATCTTGGCGGCCTTTCCAATTATCAATGGATCGACCATCACCACCCGTTGGCTAATGTTTAGCGCTTGGGCGATTGCCTTGGCCACTGGCATTGCCCTCGATTGGTTGTGGCAACGCACGCGTTGGGGTCGCTGGCCTGCGATTCTGATTACTAGTGGTTGTGCGATTTTTGGCATGATCGTCTGGTTTGCTGCGATGGTCTATAAAATTCGCCCACCGGAACCGTTTTAAGCAGGTCAAAAGTCAAAAGTCAAAGGTCAAAGGTCAAAAAGAGCATAAGGAAATTTATGGGGCTGAAGCATGAATTATGAATGTATTTGTGAAATTCGTGCAATTCGTGGCTCAAAACGGTTTTTCGTGCTCTTTGTGCTCTTCGTGGTTACAAGCTCTATCTCTTTGCTCTGTTTAAACTATGCTGAAGATTGAACTATTTGGCGATAGTGCCTTGTTAATTACTACTCCGCAGCCAGCTCAATTGGCGTTGGCGCTGCGTCATGCTCGTTTGCGCGGGGTAATTGATGTGGTTACTGGTTTGGCAACAGTTACGGTCTTGTTTGATTTGCAGTTGACGAATGCTCGCCAGGTGCGGCGGCAAATTCAGCGACTGCAATCAGGCCAATCAAATTTGCCAACACCGACCATCCATCGAATTCCAATTTGTTACGATGGAATTGATTTGGCTGAGGTTGCCGAACGCTGCCAATTAACTATCGATCAAGTGATAGGCTTCCATTCCAGCGCCGAATATCGGGTGGCGATGGTTGGATTTTTGCCAGGCTTTCCCTACCTTGATGGCTTGCCTGCGGCCTTGCATTTGCCAAGGCGGGCGACTCCCCGCGCTAAAGTTGCGGCTGGCTCAGTGGCAATTGCCAACGATCAGACGAGTATTTATCCTCAAAGTTCGCCTGGTGGCTGGCATATACTTGGCACTACTCCACTGCGTTTATTTGATCCACAAGCCGATCCGCCAGCATTGTTGAATGCCGGTGATTTAGTTTATTTTGCGCCAATTGATTAAGTGATGGCGTTTTGGCTAGCAGCTAAAACCATTGGCTTTCGTGGTATAATAGCGCCACTGATGTTGACGAAATCCGTGGATTGGGCCTATTTGTTCTTCAGAGAGCCGCAGCTGCTGGAATTGCGGCGAACACTGCCAATCTATCCAATTTCTGAGTCGTAACGCCCCGCGTTCGGGTTGCTTCCGTTAGCAAGCTTTTCGAGGTTGTTGCATGCAACGACGAACGAAGGTGGCACCACGAGAGCTTTGAAGCTCTTCGTCCTTCTCTAGGGACGAAGAGCTTTTTTTAATGTCGAATTTTTACCCAGCCAACGTTTGAGGTTTGTGATGTCGTGGGAAATCGGCTTAGTTACATTTGGGAGTGTTGTTGGGTTGGTGATTGTGCTATGGGTGTTTAGTCGCTTAGCTTGGGGTGGTGGTATGCGCAATCCATCGTATGAGTTGTTGAATCCAAGCAAAGAACACCCAATTCATACCCATTTTGCCCAACCCGACCAAGAATCGATCGTTGTTCGTTGTAAACAGTGTCACTTTAGTCATACGCTGCCTGAGATTAGTAAAATGCCAGCATTTTTAACCTCAGTGGCCCGCTCCAGCAGCGAAAGTGGCGAGCTTAAGTCAATTTGTCCACATTGCGAGGGTGTGCTCCAAAGCTGGATTCGCCAAGCAATTCAGCATCATGGCAGCCAGCAAACTCTCGATTTTGCAGTATTACGGCGTGGTCAACGCCGCTTGTACGAAATTGAAACAACCATCTATGCCTCATTGGGCGAGATTCCCCAACCATACCGCAGTTTGGTGGCGGAAGCGCTGAATGAGCCAGAGCCAGAGGAAACTGCATGATTATTCGAGGCGATCAAGCCGATTTAATTCATAATCACGAGGGTCGTCTAGCACCCAATCAACAACGTCAACTTCAGGCGATGCGAGCGTTTCGCGTGCCATTTTTGCCGATGCTGCTCATCGGTTTGGCGCTGATTAGTTATGGCACATTGCGCTTCGATACCTTGGGCTGGGTGGTTGCGGGCTTAGGCGGTGTGTTAATTATCAATGCTTGGGTTCGTCGCCAAAGTCAAGCCGCGCTCAAGGCTGGCGTGGTGCAAGCGATTACCGGCGAACTCGAAAAAATTCAGCCAGTGCCATTTGCCATGTTTGAGTCCGAGCTGGTGATCAATAAGCGTTCGTATGCACTCTTAGCCAAATTGGGCAACCAACCACTCCAGGTTGGCCAACCTTACACAATTTATGTAGCCAAGGGTGTTTCACGCATGGGCATTATCGTGGCGGTTGAAACAGCATGAGCAAGCGTCAATCCAAGCGCCCAACTGGCGAGGAATTAGCTAAAATTCGCGAACATAATGCCCAAGTAGCGCAAACCCAAGCGCTTGATCTGGTTTGGGGCATCAAAGCCGAGTTGCCAAGCAATCAACATGGCGAGTTGCACCCTGATCAAATTAAACGCATTTTGAAAATTTCAATTTTTGATATTTGGATTCGCTTAGCCTTTGGGGGATTCTTCCTGGTGTTTGCGCTGACCCAGCGTACCGATTCTTGGCAATTTTGGGTTCCTTTGGCAATTGCCTTGTTTCCCTTGGTTAGCGCGATCAACGGAGCACTTGCCCGTCAGCGACTCAATAAAGCCAAAGTTGAAACGCTCGAAGGCAGTGTAAACGAAGTCAAAGTGCATCGTTCCGAGGCAGTTTCGGCCACCTTGCACCGCGATAGCTTATATATGTTTTTGCTGAACGACCAACACAGTAAAACCTTGCCTAAGGCCAACCAAGCCTACCGTTTTTATGTGGCATTTGGGGTGATTCGCCCAGGAATTGTTGTCGCAATCGAGGAATTAGATCATCTTGCTGCGTCAGCCGACGCATAATGTGAAGGAGTATTGCAATGCTTGATATTCGTTTATTTCGTGAACAACCCGAGTTGGTACGCGAAGGCTTTGCCAAAGTTGGTCGTGATCCAGGTTTAGTCGATCAGGTGATTGGCTTGGATCTTAAACGGCGCGAGGCGATTACCGAAGTTGAGCGGCTCAAGGCCGAGCGCAATGCTGGCTCGAAAGATGTGGCCCGCACTAAAGATAAGGCTGAACGCGACGTGAAAATTGCCGCCATGAAGCTGGTTGGCGATCAAATTACTGAACTCGATGCACAGGCAAATGCAATCGATTTGGAATTGCACAATCTTCTGCTCGATTTACCTAACTTGCCGTTGCCCGAAGTGCCTGTTGGCAAGGATGAACACGATAATGTTGTGGTGCGGGTCGAAGGTACAATCCAAGAGCCTGATTTTGCGGTTAAGCCACACTGGGAGCTAGGCGAAGCCCTCGGGATTCTCGATTTTGAGCGAGGCGTGCGCATGAGTGGTACACGCTTTTTCGTGATGAAAGGCTTGGGCGTGCGCTTGCAACGGGCCTTGATTAGCTGGATGATCGATATGCATGTTGATCAGCATGGTTACACCGAATTGGCCGTGCCCTACTTGGTTAAGGCCGATGCCATGGTTGGCACTGGCAACTTGCCCAAATTTGCCGACACGATTTTTCATATCGAAGATACCGATTTATGGCTGATTCCGACCGCTGAAGTGCCAGTTACCAACTTGCATCGCGAAGAAATTTTAGATAAAGCTCAATTGCCATTACGCTATGTGGCGCATACCCCATGTTTCCGCAACGAGCAAATGAGCGCTGGACGTGATGTCCGTGGCATCAAGCGGCTGTATCAATTCGATAAAGTCGAGATGGTCAAAATGGTTGAGCCAGCTACCAGCTACGATGAATTATTCTCGCTGATTAGCAATGCTGAGGATGTTTGCAAAGGCTTGAAAATTCCTTATCGCTTGTTGCAATTGTGCACCGCCGATTTGGGCATTGCCACGGTCAAGTACGATTTGGAAATGTGGGCACCTGGCATGAACGAATGGCTGGAAGTTTCGTCGTGTGGCTTGTTTGGTGATTATCAAGCTCGTCGTGCCAATATTCGCTATCGCCCCGAAGCTGGGGCAAAACCTGAGTTTGTGCATACATTGAATGGTTCGGGCTTGGCTTTGCCACGGGTGATCATCGCGATTCTCGAAAATTATCAAAATGCTGATGGCAGCGTGACGGTTCCCGAAGTGCTGCGACCGTACATGGGCGGCATCGAACGGATTGGGTAATATTAGGGGGCAGGGGTTGGGGGTCAGGGGTCAGGAAACGCTGTGGTGAAACAGAAAGCAGCAGAATAATCAAAATAATCTGTGCTCATCTGTGGCTAAAAACCTTCTTTGTGTTCTTCGTGTCCTTCGTGGATCACAATCCTGACCCCTAGCCCCCGACAACTGACCCCTCACTCACACATCTTCCAACAACAAGCGCAGCGCCGCCGCATCAAGGTCTTTTTTATCGAGCAAGGCAACTGCCCCGACCGCCAAACCGCGCCGATGAAACTCGCGGTCGGGGTAGGCGCTGACCAGCAGCACGCGGGTCTTGGGCGATTGTTGCTTAATTTGGGCGGCGCAACTAATGCCATCTTCATCGCCTAAAACCACATCAACCAAGGCCAAATCAGGCGAGCGTTGGCTAATTGCTGCCATAGCTTCAGTTTGGTGAGCGGCTTCAACCACAGCACAATTGGGCTGCATTTTGCTAATCATGCGACTAACGTGTTGACGATAGCGCAAATTATCATCAACAATCAACACGCTTAGCGCTTGGCTGGGGGCAATCACTTGGTTGCTGGTTGGCATCATCGGCAATTGTGGGTGTTGGGCCGCATAATGTACCGCTTCAAGCCGACTTTGCACCCCAATTTGGCGATACAGCCGCGTAAGATGATTTTCAACGGTTTTGACGCTTAGGCCAATGCGGCGGGCAATTGCATGGTTATCATCGCCCTGCTGCAAACACCACAACAATTCACGTTGGCGCGGGGTCAGGCCAGTTTCAACCACGGGCACGCCACGCATCAACTTCGAAAGCAAGGGTGTGCAAACCCAGCGTTCGCCAGCTAGCACCCGTTGCAGGGCCAAACGAATATCAGCCAAAGGTTGATCTTTGAGTTGGTAGCCATCGACTCCTGCTTGCAACAACCCTTGCACATACACATCATCATCATAGGCGCTGACTACGAGAATTTTGAGCTGTGGATAATGCATGCGAATTTGGCGAATTGTTTGCAACGGCTCGAATTGCGGCATGCTCACATCAATCACCAAGGCATCTGGCCGTAGATCGAGCGCGGCTAAAACCCCAGGCCCATCGCCGACCTCGGCCACAATTTCAACATTGGGCAAATCGCTTAGTGCGGTTGAAATGCCAGCTCGCACTACCGCATGATCATCGGCTACCACAATTCGAATCTGACGCTCGCCATTGAGTTGCATGCAAATCCTCGCTTTAGGGGGAAATCCCCCCATTCAACTAGGGGAAAGACCCTAGGAAGATTGGGGGATTGGGGGTTGGGTTGACCAACAGCTTTGGCGTACACTAGCCTTACATCAGTCAGCACATACTATCGTGCCATAAGCGGCGCATTTACGCAACTTAGGCAACCCACCAACCAACTACCCATCATGGCAAATCTACACCTACAGAAAAAAGCAATGGTTCGCTCAACGTAGCTTTGATGATGGCCTAGGGCATTGGTGCGCTGCTCACCGGGAGCAGGTTCGTTCGATTTGGTTGGCTTTTTGTTCGCACAATTCGGTATCAATGACGATTGTAGGTCTTAACAGACGAAGGAGTCCATTCTATGAACGTGCGGCGTAGCGCATTCACTTCCCTCTTGTTGATCCTCATCTCTAGCGTGATTGCAGCCTGTGGTAGCGAAAGCGCTACAACTGCTCCAACCACAGGCACTGGTGGCACAACCAGCAGTGGCGGCAAAGTAGTCGCTTTGTTCTTGCCCGATGCCAAAACTGCCCGCTATGAAACTGCCGACCGCCCCTACTTCGAAGCCAAAATGAAAGAGCTTTGCCCAGATTGTCAGGTGATTTACAACAACGCCAACCAAGATGCCAGCTTGCAATTGCAACAAGCTGAAGCAGCGTTGACCAACGGCGCAAAGGTTTTGGTGCTTGACCCAGTTGATTCTGCTGCTGCTGCTTCGATTGCCGACAAAGCCAAAGCCCAAAATGTGCCAGTCATCGCCTACGACCGCTTGATCCTTAACTCGGATGGCGTGAGCTACTACATTTCATTCGACAACGAATCAGTTGGCAAGTTGCAAGCCGAAAGCTTGGTTGCGCAATTAGACAAGCAAGGGATTGCCAACCCAACTATCGTCATGATCAACGGCTCACCAACCGACAACAATGCTAAATTGTTCAAAGCTGGCGCTCACAGCGTGTTTGATCCATTGGTTAGCGCTGGCAAATTGACCATCGCCAACGAATATGACACTCCCGACTGGAGCCCCGACAAAGCCCAAGACCAAATGCAACAAGCCTTGACCAGCATGGGTAACAAAGTTGATGGCGTATATGCTGCCAACGACGGTACTGGTGGCGGGGCGATTGCCGCTATGAAGGCTGGTGGTCTCTCACCATTGCCTCCAGTCACAGGCCAAGATGCTGAATTGGCGGCGATTCAACGGATTTTGGCTGGCGATCAATACATGACCGTGTACAAAGCGATCAAGCCACAAGCCGAAGCTGCTGCTGAATTGGCCTTTGCCTTGCTCGAAGGCAAAACCAGCGACAAAGCTACCAGCAAAGTCAACAATGGCAAAATTGATGTTCCTTCAATCTTGCTGACCCCAATTGCTGTGACCAAAGAAAACGTCAAAGACACGATTGTCAAAGACCAATTCCACAAAGTTGATCAGATCTGTGCTGGCGACTTCGCCAAAGCCTGTGCTGATGCCGGTATTCAATAACTAACCTCTGCGCCGCTGGGTTGGCACGGCTCACACAGCCAACTCAGCGGCTCCTCCACTGACCCACAGCAAAAGGAATATGTCATGACAGCAACAGAAGCAGCGATGCCTGTTTTGCAATTGCGCCAAATTAGCAAACGCTTTGGTGCGGTTCAAGCCCTCTCCAACGTCGATTTCGAGGTCTACTCGAATGAAGTGGTGGCATTGGTTGGCGATAATGGCGCAGGCAAATCGACGCTGATTAAAACCATCGCCGGAGCCTACAAACCTGACGAGGGCGATTATGTCTTTGAAGGCAAGGTCGTTTCAATCAATAGCCCACGCGATGCCACCGACCTCGGCGTTGAAACCGTCTACCAAGATTTGGCCTTGTGCGATAATCTCGATGTGGTTTCTAATCTCTATCTTGGCCGCGAAAATGTGCGCCGCAGTGGGCTTAAATCCTTCGATCTGCTGAATGAAACCGAGATGGAACGCCGAGCGACTGAAGTGCTGCGCGATCTGAGCGTCAAAATTCCGAGTGTGCGGGTGCAAATTGCCAATCTTTCGGGCGGTCAACGCCAATCGGTGGCGGTTGCCCGTTCAGTCATGTGGAACTCCAAAGTTGTGCTGCTTGATGAGCCAACGGCGGCGCTGGGCGTTGAGCAAACCCGCCAAGTCAAAGATTTGATTATGCGTTTGCGCGATCGTGGTTTGGCTGTGGTGGTAATTAGCCATAATGTTGCCGATGTGTTTGAAGTATCTGATCGAATTATTGTGATGCGGTTGGGGCGGCGGGTCGCTACCTTCCACACCGCTCGCAGCACCAACGAACAAGTGATTGGCGCGATTACTGGGGCAATGCTGCCCAGCAATGCCTATGGAGAGGCCGAATGATGAAAACGCAACCGACGAATCTTGCTGCTGCGCCCAACAATTGGCGCGAAGCATTAGCCGAACGCTTTCGCCAAGGCAACCTAGGCTCGCTGCCAGTGATTATTGGCTTGATTATTATTGCATTGGTGTTTCAAAGTATCAATAAAAACTTTCTTACGCCGCTCAACCTGACCAACTTGATGGTGCAAATCGCCGCGATGGGCACAATTTCAACGGGAGTTGTGCTAATTTTGCTGCTAGGTGAGGTTGATCTTTCGGCAGGCCAGGTTAGTGGCTTGGCGGCGGCGGTGATGGCGGTGTTGGTTTCGCGCCATAATTTGCCTGCTGCCGTGGCGATTATTGGGGCAATTGTGGTTGGAGCCTTGGTTGGCTTGTTGCAAGGTTGGTGGATTTCAACCTTCCGCGTGCCCTCGTTTGTGGTTACGCTTGCAGGTTTGCTAGCTTGGCAAGGCTCGCGATTACGAGTGCTTGGTGACACAGGCAGCATCAACATCACCAATAAATTTATTAATGATATTGCCAACTATAAACTGCCAATTTGGCTTGGCTGGGTTTTGGGGATTGTCAGTGTTGTCGTTTATACCTTGATTGTGTTCAACGAATATCGCAGCCGCCGCGCTGCTGAATTGCCAACTGGCTCGTTGAACGGCGTATTTTGGCGGGTTGGGGTGGTTGGCGCGAGTGTCTTGGCGGGTGTTGCGATGATGAGCGTCAACCGCAATGCCAACGCTGCGGGTAACCCAATCCAAGGCGTGCCTAGCGCAGTCATTATCTTCCTAACGTTTTTGATTATCTTTGATTTTATTACCCAGCGCACCCGTTTTGGCCGCTATGTTTATGCGGTTGGCGGCAATACCGAAGCTGCTCGCCGCGCAGGAATCAATGTTAATCGGATTCGGATTACGATTTTTATGCTGGCTTCGGCACTCGCCGCCTGTGGCGGGATTTTGGCCGCCTCACGTTTGAACGCGGCCAATCAATCATCAGGCGATGGCGACGTGCTTTTGAACGCAATCGCCGCAGCGGTGATCGGTGGCACCAGCCTGTTTGGTGGGCGTGGCCGAATTTGGTCGGCTTTGCTGGGCGCACTAGTGATTGGGGCAATTGCCAATGGCATGGATTTACTGGCGCTCAAGTCATCGATCAAATTTATCGTAACTGGCTCAGTGCTTTTGTTGGCAGTCACGATTGATGCCGCCTCACGCGCCCGCCGCGAAAACAGTGGACGTTAGATCCAAAATTATTTATTAGAAGTAAATTTGTTTCGCCACCCTTCCGTCCCTCCGCTGGAGGGAAACGCCGGGGGTTTTCATCCCCCGGCACCCCCTAAATGGCAATTAGTGGTCAACAGTAATTCCTTTATGAACTTAAGTATTCTCGTTCGCCCTGCTATATTGACCTTCGTGTGCTTCGTGTCCTTCGTGGATCAATCTTAACCCTGACCCTTCGTTCGTGCTATTTTGTGCTAAAGTGCTGATAGCAGATCTATCAGTGAGCAGGTCGATGAGCAACGAATTTTTGACGGCGATTTATCAAACACTCAAGCAAGTGCCAGCAGGCCGGATTGTAAATTACGGGCGGTTGGCTTTGGCAGCGGGCTACCCTGGCTATGCACGAGCAGTGGGCAAAGCTTTGCATGCCTTAGATGAGCAATATCCTGATGTGGCTTGGTGGCGGGGGGTCAATCGCGAGGGCCGAATTTCGACCAATTGTCCAGTACATACGGCAATCGAACAACGCCAACGCTTAGAAGCCGAGGGGATTGAGTTTGATCAGCGTGGCTATATTAGCTGGCAACGCTTTGGTTGGCTCGAAACTAGCGAACTGGAGTTTTGAATTCCCTCGTTCCCTTTCTTTCAAGGGTAGACTTTTAACGATGATTGGTTGGGATTTGGTATCGATTGGCATGCCCTCACCCCCTAGCCCCCTCTCCCGCAGAGCGAGGCGAGGGGGAACCATTATATCAAAGCCCCTCGCCCACCGCAGTGGGAGAGGGGTGGGGGTGAGGGAACAATTACTTCACCAGCACCACGCCCGATTGGGCTGCGACTGGCAAGGTCAATTGGCCGTTGCTAACGGTGTAGCTGCCACCATTCAAGACATCGGTCAAGACTGTGCCATTGGCTAAATGGCTCACATTAACTGTCGCAGTTTGGTTGGCCGTGCCGTTATTGAGCACTACAACTGCCTCTTGCGTGCCTTTCCAGCGGCGATAGCCATAAAGTTTGCTGGCATCGTTGACCAACAAGGTTGCAACATCACCACTGCTGAGCGCTGGATAGGTACGGCGTAGCGCGATCAATTTCTTGAAATGAGCATACATCACCGTATCGGGGCTACCACCTTTATCGGCCCAAGGATAGGTGCGGCGGTTGTCGGGATCGCCGCCACCAGTTACCCCAACTTCGTCGCCATAATACACCGATGGCGCACCTGGTAGGGTCATTTGCAACAACACCATCAATTTCATGCGGGCTTTGTCGTCGTTGAGCAAGCGCAAGGCGCGAGTTGAGTCGTGCGAACTGACTAAGTTCATCATGCCAAACCATGGGCTAGCAGGCATTTGCGCACGGAAGGCATTGTAGCTACTGTCGAATGAGCTAGGTGCATTGCCATTGGCGAAGCTCACTGCCCAATCACGGAAACAATAGTTCATCACCGAATCAAGCTCGTTTTGGTTGAGATAGGCACGATATAAGCCCCAATCACAGCCGCCCGTAACTTCGCCCAGCAATAAACTTTCGCTATCGCCATAACCATTTTTAACATAAGGCCGCATATCGCTCCACCAAGCGTGGGTGATATCTTGGGCTACATCGAAGCGCCAGCCAGCGATACCCCGTTCGAGCCAGAAGCGGGTTACTGATTTGCCATTGGGGCTTTGAGCGCTGCCATCGCGATAGAAAAATTGCTTCACTGGGTCGTTTTCGATAAATTCAGGGATGGTTTCATAGCCATACCAACCCTTCCAGCCCCAACCGCCAACACATGGGTACGAGCCGCTGGTGCCAGCTGAGCCTTGGGTGAACCAACTGCGGTAGGGCGATGAATCCGATTCACAAGCGCCGTTGATGCCTGTCCAGCGGTCGGTTTTATAGCCTGGATAACCTTGAAGATAAATGCTATCCATGCCAGCGTGGTTGAACACACCATCAAGAATCACTTTGAGGCCTTTGGCATCGGCGGCGGCAATCATCTCGTCGAATTTTGCCAAATTGCCAAAGCGTGGGTTGATACCATAATAATCGTTGGTATCGTAGCCATGGTTCGATGAAGCATCAAAAATCGGGTTGAGATACAGCACATTAACGCCAAGGTCGTTAAAATAACCAGCATTGATTTTATCGACAATGCCTTGCAAATCGCCACCATAAAAATCGATGCCATAGCCTGGGGTGGTTGGCGTTTCATTCCAATTGCTGTGGATCGAGGCCAAACAGTTGGGTGCACCTGCACCGCTGTAGCCGTTGCAGGTGTTTGGGCCGTAGACCCGCACATTATTGAAATTGTTGCTGCTATCGCCATCACGGAAGCGATCAGGGAAAATTTGATAGATCACTGCATCTTGCAGCCATGTTGGTACGGCATAATCTTGCGGTGGCGCGGGAACTGTACCCAGCTTCCACGAACGATCAAGCGCGGTGGCGCTCCACACGCCTGGACCTGTGTTGCTGGTGTTGGCAACCACATAATAGCCAATTGTCGAGCCATCGGTCAGCTTAAATTGATACCACTGATCGGTTGAGCTGCTGGGGGCTGGTACGCTGGCTTGCCACATGGCGTAGGTTCCATCATTGCTTACCACAGTTAATGGATAGCTGAACGATGGTTGGCTGAATGGTGCGCCAGTTAACCAAACCGATAAACTCACAGCGCTAACATCATTACTACAAGTGCGCAAACGAATGCTGGCCGATTGGCCTGCTTGCAGCGAACCAAGCGGGTCGCGATACACGCTGTTGGTGCTATCGTGGTACACCGCACTGCTGATAATTGTATTGTTGCCAACCGCTGCGCCGCTGCAAGCCCCCGATGGTGTTGCTGAAACTGTGGGAGTTGAGGTGTTGGTGGCAGTCGCAGTTGGGGTGCGCGATGGCGTGGGCGTAGCGCTGATAGTGCCAACCGGGGTTGGCGTGCGCGTGGCTGTAGCGCTGGGAGTGGCGGTGCGGGTGGCGGTTGGGGCAATTGTTGGAGTAGCTGTGGGCATACCGCCGCTTTGCACCGTAAAACTATAATCATCGGGATCATAGTTTGCGCCACGTACATGCTGGCCGCGTGGATTGGTGTAGCTGCCATTTTGGGCTTTGAGTAAGGCTAAAACGCTGCCATCATACACCCGAACCCGATAATACACGGTTGAGCCAGCAGCATGCGCTGGAATTGTGCCACGCCACAGATCGTAGCTGGTGCTAGCGGTGTTGCGGAAACTGGCAGTCAGCGTTTTGACTTTGCTCATCGCTACGATCTGCTCGGTTCCGTTCCAGTAGCGAATTTGGGCGCTGGTTAGGTCGCCAGCCAGCGCTAAGATTGAAATTTGGACATTGGTGGTTGAAACAATTGTGCCATTGACTTCGGCTTGTTGAAAGCTGAAACTTTCGCCTGGCACAAGCTCAGTGCGAGGGTTGGCGCTGGGAGCAGCATGATACAGCTCATCCCAGTGCACATTATTATCGCCAGCGGCAACCGACTTCGGGTTTGGCAACAAGGCCAAGGCCAACAGTACCAACGCGAGCAATCCGCCAAATCGTTTGTTTCGCATTAATGACTCCGTTTACAGCGTTGTTAGAGTATTTGTCGTGAAACACCAACGTTTCAGATAGGAGCCGTGCGCCAAATTTTAGGCACACCAAACCTAGCGTCGAACGCTCGGCTACCTATGTTCTCTGTTGGTGCTCGCAACGATGGTGGCCTAGACCATCCTCACAACGACCAACAGAGCCTCATGCGGGGCGGTGCAAAACGGGGTATCGCGATGGCTAGGCCATCAACAATACCCCGACACCATTATCGGTATTCAATTAGCGGGCAAGCATGAAATTAGTTTGAACGTCCAACGATTGGTAGGAAGATCTTGAGAATGTCCCTGCCAACAGTGAAGCGCACAACGTAGCGTTGTTGCATTGGCGATGGATCACCAATCACCCGCCGTACATTGAATGCGGTTAGCGTGTAGGTTCCATTTGGCAGTGGTGCTGCGGGGATGAAGCTGAAGGTTGTTGGGCTGGTAGCGACCACTGTTCCGGCTACGGACTGATTTTGGGCATTGGTCAAGACCAATACTTGGCTGATTGGGGTTGTTGTTGTAACAACTTGCGACCATGTAATTGCTGGTTGCACTGTTGGCGCAACTTCAACGGCATTGTTGGCAATTGAACTACTGCTGACCAAGGGGTCTCGCCAGGCTTGGACGGCTTTGCGGTTATCGTCGCCAGTGCCCCAATTGGTGTCAGTATCATCAACGATGAAATGGCCGTTGTTGCCATATTCAATGGTTACGCGACGATTGGTGAAGGCCTCGATTGTGCCCCACGATTCGACTCGCTCCCACGCGCCACGAGTGTATTTATACTCCAAGGCTGTGCCTTCGAGAATTTGTTTATTGAATTCCCATGTATCGGTCAGCACGCGTTGCATGATTTGACCATTAGCCGTCCATGCGCCGTTGAAGACTGTGCCATCGTTGCCAGCGATATAAACACTTTCGTTGGTTGGGGTTTCAACTGGCACTTTGACGCGGAAGGTTACGTCAATCACTCGTTGCTCAGCGCGAATCGAAACGCTATTCGAGAATTCTGATTGATTGAACGAACCGTCAAGCGCCTTCAATTGATAGGTATAGGTAATGCCTGCGGTTACTTCGGTATCAGTAAAGATCGTTGTTGGGTGCAATACCGAGGCAATCGCGTTGCCATCGCGATACACATCGTAGCGATAGGTATCGTTAGCGCTTGAAACATCCCAGCCAATCACAATTTGCGAGGCTGAGCGTCGCACTTCGCGAAGATTCAGCGGCGCGGTCGGTGCTGTCGTATCGCTGCTCGCCGCAACAACCAAACTGGCTGCCTGCGCTGGCGAATAGCCATTATCCGAACCATCAAGATCGGCGTAAATCCAGCTTGTGCCGCCGTCGGTGCTATAGCGATAGGCTACATCGAAGGTTCCGACGCTGCTTGGCAATAGATTGCCCACATATTCATCGTTATTGCCATTTTGTACGTTGAAATTGGCATCAAACCATGTCCAGCTAGCAGTGTTGGGCTGCGAGCCATCAGGGCCATAGCCAACTTCGGCCAAAACGCTTGGCGTTGCTCCAACTTCGCTGGTTACACCTGCGATATACACCTGACCATAAATATTAGTGGTTGGGTTGGTAATGCTGATTGTATGGTTGATTGTGGCGGGGAATTGCAGGTTCGACCAGTTGATTACATAAGCTGGCAAGCCCGAAACTTCGTTGCTCGCGGTGCTTTCCAAGCCATTGCGTACTGCTTTGACAATGTAGTAGTAGCGTTGACCTGGCGTGAGATCTGCGCTGCTGAAACTGGTGCTGGTGGTATTGCCGACCAACTCGTAGCCACCGCCGCTCACGATTGAGCGATAAATGTTGTAGCTTTCGGCGGTTGCAACGCTGTTCCAGCCAAGCTCGATGCTTTGTGACAGTTGGTTGGTCACTTGCAAGTTAGTTGGCGCAGCAGGAGCACTCATATCAACGCTATCAGGTGTTAGCCAAATGCCAACGCTTTGTGGTGCAACGCTGAAGGTATAGGTTGTAACATCGGTCGCTGGCAATAGGCCAGTTTGGGTCAATGGCATGGTGCGAGTCAGCACTGTGCCCGTTGGCACGTAGCCAGCCAAGTTTAGTTCGATGCTATGGGCTTGGCTATCGCGGTTGAACACCACAATTGCCGCACCGTTTTCATCTTTACGGCCATAAGCCAAAACTTTGTTGGCATCGTTGGCGGTCATCACATCGAACGAGCCTGTGCGCAAGTAGCTATAATCGCGGCGCAATTGGCCGAGCCGTTGATAGGTTGCCAACAAATTAGTGTCGGCTTTGCGCCATTCGGGCAAGCTGTTGTAGCCTGCTTGGTCAGTCCATGGGTAGGGCTGGCGGTTGTAGGGGTCGTCGCGTGGTACATCGAAACCATAGCCAGTTAAGCCAACTTCATCGCCATAATAGATGGTTGGCGCACCTGGCAAGGTCATTTGCAAGGCAGCAACCAACGACAAACGATGCCGAGCATCAACAAAATTATCGACTGGTTGGCGATCGTAGCCAGTGCCAGTAAAGCCCAACTCGTTGAGCACATGCACCGCCCGATTGGTATCGTGGCTATCGATCAAGTTCATAGCCGCGTTGTAGGCTGGCTCTGGATAATCCTCGCGGATAGTTTCAAAACTGTTGACAAATTGGCTAGGCAAGAGCGGATCGATCTCTTGGCCGCCGTCGTTATCGACCCAGCGGGTATCGCGTAAGAAGCCCAAAACTGCGCGGCGATAGCGATAGTTCATGGTGCTATCGAATTCATCGCCAAGCACCCGATCACGCACATCGCCTTCGCTCCAGGTTTCGGAGTAGAGCACAGCATCGGGATTGGCGGCTTTCATCACGTCGCGCCAGGTTTCAAAGAAGGTTGGGTTGACCCCAATCACATCGGGCACAACGTCGATGCGCCAGCCATCGGCTTTGTTGGTGCCATCGACCCAGTAGCTAGCGGTGTTGGTTGGTAAGTTGGGGTTGCCGCCAGCCGTACCAAACCAATAGGCCATCACTTCGGGATGATTGGTGTTGATTTGGGGCAAGGTGGCTACGCCAAACCACCCACGATAGTTGGTATCGCCAGCACAAACGCCTGTGCCTGGCTCGGCGGCTGGCTCAAAGAAGAACCATGTGCGATATGGGCTGCTGGTGCTTTCGCATGCGCCAACTTCAGCGTGGCGACCAAAGCGATCGAAGAAGGGGCTATCGCTGCTGACGTGATTGGGCACGCCGTCGAGCACCACCGTCATGCCACGGCCATGGGCATCGGCAACCAAATCGTCAAAGGCTTGTTGCCCACCAAAGGCTGGGTCAACTGTGCGATAGTTGCGGCCATCATATTTGTGGTTGGATGGGCTATCGAAAATCGGGTTCAGATAGAGCGTAGTTACACCCAAATCTTGTAAATAATCGAGTTTATCTTGGACTCCATTCAAGTCGCCGCCATACATGGTGCTGCTGTAGGTTGACCACCATGGGTTATTTTGGTCGGTGAATGGTTCTGGATCGGGCACGATCGAGTTCCACGGGGTAACTGGGAAGCGATGGCCGCGCTCAGTTGGGTAGAACCAACCACGCCCTGGATAGGTGGTATCGGTTGCCACCCCAGTTGGGTCGTTGCTTGTATCGCCGTTGCGGAAGCGCTCGACAAAAATTTGATAAATTGTGGCGTTTTGGGCCCATTCAGGCGTGGTAAAGGCTGGGTCGTAGATATAAATGTTCCACGAGCGATCAGCGCTGGCGTTGACCACTTCGCCTAAACCACCATCGAAGCGATTATCATCTTCATAGAATAGGGTCGTCGCGCCATCTTCGATAATAAAACGATAATAGACCACGCCCAAAGCAGTTTGAGCTGGCATGGTGTATTCCCAATAATCGTACATTTCATCACTGGCCACCTTGGTCATGCGTTGAATGCTTTGACCATTGTTAGCAGTGTAATACAAGCGAATTCGTGCTTGATTGATATCGTGGGCGGCGGTGCGCAAACGCAAGTTAACCGCTTGGTTGAGCGGTGCAGCGCCAAACGGTACGCGATAGAGCGATTCACGGCTGTGATGTTCAATTGCATCACGATTGATCAAGCCATCGCCAATGACAGAATCGGGCACTTGGCCATCACGTTGCGGCGTAATTGCCACGCGGCCAGTGCGATTATCCAAGTAGAAGACGACAGTTTCATTGAGATTGGTGGTGGTAAAGCCGATGGGTGCGGGATCGTTGGCATCGAAGACCCGACCCTGGGCATTGTATTGCTCGACCCATGAGCCAGTGCGGGTGAATTTGGCAGCATAATCGCCTGGTGCTGCAATCGTGTAGTGCAACACAAATTGATTTGGGGCAATTTGGATCATTTTGGTAGCTGGATTATTGTTGCTCCAGCCTTGGAATGCACCAACCACCGTGAAATCATTTGATGCATCGATTGCATTGACCACATTTTGAGTTGGTAGTAAATCCCAGCCGTTATCAGCAGCGTGATTATTGCTATCGAACAATAATTTTACCGTTTGATTTGGTTGGTCGGTGTAAATCCAAGCGTTAGCAGCTGGGAAGGCGGTCGCCCAGTTACAGGCATTGACCTTCCATTCGTAGGTGCCAGCGGCTGGAATAACAACATCGAGGCTGAAAACCCCGTCGCCGCTCACTAAGTCGCCTTGGGTTCCGTTATCAACCAAGGGGCTGCCAGTTTCTTGCCATTGTGGGGTTTGATAGGTACCTGGAGCACACCATGGGCCTGCATTGCCAGCGGTTTGCGGGCGAATCGTCAGGCGGCTCGTGTTGGTATCAAGCAAAAATACCACCATTTGTCCGGCTTGGGTGGTGGTAAAGCTGATGTTGCCTTGATCGGCGGCGCGGCCAACCCCAGTGTATTGAGTTGTCCAATCGCCAGTGTGCACAACTTTGCCTTCATAGGTACCAGCGTTTGGCACCGTATAGGCCAAGTAGTACCAACCATTGCCGAGGCTTGTCATTGCGGTTGCTGGGTCGTTGTTCGTCCAAACTGGATTTTGGAACGAACCAACCGCTGTCCAGCTAGCAAAATCGCTATCGTAGGCGTGAATAATATTGTTGCTTGGCACGCCATGATTGCCAGCATTGCTGCTGTAGTTATTGGTATCGAGGGTCAATTTGACGGTTTGATTGGCTTGGGTGGTGTTCATCCAAGCATTAGGGCCAGCGGGAACTGAAGTTTCCCAACTGCCACAAACAACCGCTTTCCATTCAGAGCGGCCAGCAGTTGCGATCTCGACATCTAAAGAGTAGATGCCATCGCCAGCGACTAAATCGCCGTTGAGACCTTCGTCATTGGCAGGTGTTGCAGCATTGTCCCAATTTTGGAACCCGCCAGCAAAACACCAATTGACTTGAGCATTTGCAATAGTTGGGGCTTGATTGAGCGCCAGATCAAACGTGGCAGGCTGGGCCGCGACCACAGGTGTTTGTTGGCTGAACGTGGGGATCATCAACGACAACAGCATAACGATCAGCAGCATACGGCTGATCAGGCTCCGACGATGGGCAGTGTCACGCATGGACGGCTCCTTTGGTAAGGGGTTTTATTTGAACTGCGTTGTCCGCGATTTGTTGTGTCGTCAAACAAACTTTGTTGGTGCTGCGATCATAGCCGACAGCCAATACTTTGTCAACTGAACGAACGAGGTTTTAAATAAAGTAAAAATATTTACAATTATATGTAAAATATAGTATTTAGAAGGGATAAAATGAGGATTATTGTTGTGGATTATGTAATTTCAGCGAAGTTTCAAGCACATGAATTTTGAGCAAAATTGCATGTTTCACGTGAAACGTTGTTTGATCCACAAAGGGCACGAAGGATTGAAACCGCGAAGGACGCGAAGAGCACGAAGCACTAAGCTATGAATTGCATAAAGATTCTTTTAGCCACAGATTGCACAGATTATTTTGATTATTGGTCTATGCCTCACGCCTCACATGCTCATCTCTGTTAGAATTTCATCCCTAATCCCTCATAATTCATCCTTTGGCTCTCTGCGCCTCTGCGTTAAATCTAGCCCCTGATCCTTGGCCCCTTCATCTATGCTCGATACTCTTTGTTCTATATGTACTGGTTCATAGCATTAAGAATGACCAGCATGCCCTCACCCCCTGCCCCCTCTCCCGCCCAGCAGGCGAGGGGAATCGCGCTCGCAGTGCTCCCCTCGCCCGCCACCGTGGGCGAGGGGGTGGGGGTGAGGGAACGAATGAACCATTACATCTATGTTCTATGTTCTATATTCTATGTTCTATGTTCTATGTTCTTCATCCCCAACTATAATAGCTGGTAACATATTGATCGTTACGTGAGGCGTTTATGGCATACACCCTCGAATCAACAGGCTTATTGGTATTTCAACGTGATGACGAAGAAGTTTTGACGATTCAGCCCTACTTGCAGGCTTATGGCTCGCAGTTTGCCGCATTAGGTGTACAAACCAAGCCTGATACGGTGCAATACACTAGTTTCGATAACCAGACCTTTGAGCTTAATCTTGAAACGACGGCAACCGGCTATCAGTTGGTGTTTCACGTGAAACATCAGGTTGCTCAAATTGGTTTAGCAATCGGCGTACAACCAGCAGGCTCGTGGTATGGTATGGGCGAACGGGTGATTCAAAGTTGGCCGCTCAACTTGGCTGGTGTGCAAAGCCAACCATTTATGACCTATGATCACGCCAATGATGGCACACTCAATATTGTTACGCCAGCCTGGATTGGCGCGAATGGCGTGGCTTTTATCGTGGCCGAAGATACAGGCCCGTTGCATGTCACAATCGATAGCGATCCAGCAGGTGTGATTCGGCTGGTGCAGTTTCCTTCGCCAACCCCATTTGGCGCGGGCTTGGATGGCAGCGAAACCCATTATGAAGGCACGCGCTTGGTGCTCGATCTACTGATTGCTGAAAATGTCAGCGTTGCCGCTCAACACGTCATTCAACAATTGGGCTACCCCAAGGCGGCTCCACCCTTGGCAATGTTTAGCAAGCCAATTTGGACAACCTGGGCACGCTATAAAATGGATATCGATCAAGCTCAAACGCTGGCGTTTGCCCAAGAAATTATCGACCAACAGTATCCATATTCGGTGCTAGAGATCGACGATCGCTGGCAAACTGCTTATGGCGATTTAGAATTCGATCGGCGCAAGTTTCCCGATCCCAAGGCTATGGTCGATCAATTGCATCAGCTTGGCTATAAAGTAACCTTGTGGATTCCACCATTTTTCGATCCAAAGAGCGCGGCTTTTGCTGAAGCTACTGCTAATGGCTATTTGGTCAAACATCCCGCCAACGATCAACCGTATTTGACCCGTTGGTGGCAAGGTTGGGGCGGTTTGTTGGATGTCTCGAATCCTGCTGCCTTGGCTTGGTGGCAAGCAGGTTTGGAGCGCTTGCAAACCTTGTATGGCATCGATGGTTTTAAATTTGACGGCGCTGAAGGGAATTTTCTACCCGCCGAAGCCAAAACCCATCTGCCGATGACTCCCAACCAATATAGTGATCGCTATGTGGCTTTTGTGGCCAAATCGTGGCAATGGACAGAGGTACGAACTGGTTGGCGCTCGCAACAGCAACCAATCTTCTTCCGCGAATGGGACAAATGGAGTCGTTGGGGCATGGACAATGGCTTGCATGCGGTCGTTACCCAAGCGCTTGCGATGAGCGTGATCGGTTATCCCTATGTGCTGCCCGATATGATCGGCGGCAACGCCTATAACGGTGAATTTCCCGAGCGCGAGTTGCTGATTCGTTGGACGCAAGTCACGGCATTATTGCCAGCGATGCAATTTTCAATCGCGCCATGGCAGTACGATGTAGAAACCAGCCAGATTTGCCAGCGCTATGCTCAATTGCACGCTGAGCTAGAGCCATACATTGCCGAATTGGTGCAAGCGACCATCACCGATGGTACGCCTTTAGTTCGGCCTTTGTGGTGGCACTATCCCGACGATGCCAGCACGCGCTTTATTGGTGATCAATGGTTGTTTGGCGAGCAATACTTGGTTGCGCCAATGCTCCAAGCCAACCACTACCAACGTGACATTTATTTGCCTGAAGGTGGCTGGCGCGATTATTGGACTGGCGAGAAATTCGAGGGTGAAACCTGGCTCTACAATTATCCTGCGCCCTTAGAAACCCTGCCGTTGTTCGAGCGGCTGTGGTAGAATTTTAGCGAGTAGTTGTATTTTGGTGTGCAAGGAGATTATTTCATGGCCAACACAACCATCACTTGGCTTGGTCACGCCAGCTTTTTATTTGTCACGCCCGAAGGCAAACGGATTGTGCTTGACCCTTGGTACGAGGGCAATCCTAGTTTTCCTGAGTCTGCCAAAGCCGAACTCGAACATGTCGATGCAATTTTGCTCACTCACGGCCATATGGATCATACTGGTAACGCTATCACGCTGGCGCAGCAAACCAAAGCACCGGTCGCTGGCATTGTCGAACTGATTGGCTGGGTGCAAGGCCAAGGTGTCGATGCGACACAATGTATTGGCTTCAACAAAGGTGGTTGTATCGAGCTTGCTGGCATCAAAGCAACCTTAACTACAGCGCACCACAGCAGCAGTATCTCCAGCGGCAGTATTTCGCTCTACTTGGGCGATCCTTGTGGCTTTATCCTCGAATTTTCCGATGGCT
This sequence comes from Herpetosiphon sp., assembly GCF_003512625.1. Lineage (NCBI taxonomy): Bacteria > Bacillati > Chloroflexota > Chloroflexia > Herpetosiphonales > Herpetosiphonaceae > Herpetosiphon > Herpetosiphon sp. The sequence continues at coordinate 120,334 of NZ_DOPT01000100.1, forward strand.
GCGTGGTGTATCACACTGGCGATACCTGTGTTCACGGCGATATGGCTCTGATGGGCGAGATTTATCAGCCGAATGTGACCATTTTGCCAATTGGCGATTTTTATACTATGGGGCCACGCCAAGCCGCGCATGCACTCAAATTAATTGGCTCCAAATTTGCTATCCCAGAACACTATGGCACATTCCCAGCCTTGCATGGCAACCCCGAGGCGTTGCAGAGCGAATTAAACAAACTTCAGCTCAACACCGCAATCGTTGCGTTGCAACCTGGCGAAGCTTGGACTTACCCAGCCTAAATGTTTCCCGTGAAACATTTAGCAGTTTGATTAGACAGCGTACTCTTATGCAAGGGTACGCTGTTCTTTTTGGGCAATGCTTGGCCTAACTTGTGAAACATATGCGCAATAGTCCTCGGTTGCTTAACATTGAATTAACGTTAATGCCTAATTTGGCTATGTTATGCACATTTCCCACAGCTTTTCCACATTAGCAATTAACTAAAGTTATCCACATGCTGTGGATAACTTCTTGATAACTAAGCCAAAATAGCGAGAAATTAATGGTTTCACGGGAAACAGTAGAACATATTTGCGATCGATTGGTCAATTTTAAGTAAATTGCTGCTCTGAGCAGATTGAGGTATCATGACGGGCAAAATCGGCTTGAGAAGTCGAGAGTTTTTGGCGAAATAAAAACATTGATCTTGATGGAGTAAAACGGAAAATGACCTTTAGCGATGAGCAGGTATCTGCGGTTTCCGAGCGATGGATGCGTTTAGATTTACATATCCATACACCAGCATCTGAAGATTATGCTGAACCAGAGGTAAGTTATCTCGATATTTTGCGGGCTGCTGCCGCCCACCAACTCGATATTATTGCCTTTACCGACCACAATACGATTCGCGGCTATGAACAATTTCGCGATGAACTGGCCTTACTCGAACGTTTTGTCCAAGCCGATCGCTGTACGCCCGAGGAGCGCGAACGCTACGGCGAATATCAACAATTGCTAGCCCAATTGACGGTGCTGCCTGGTTTTGAGTTTACGAGCCATTATGGCTCACATATTTTGGCGCTTTTTGCCCCCACTACCCCATTAAGTGTGCTCGAAGCGGTCTTGTTGCAATTGGGGATTCCCGCCCAAGAATTAAAAGCTGGCTCGTGCTCTATCTCCAACACCAAACATGTGACCGAAGCCTACGAAATTATTCATCGCGCTGGCGGGATTGTGATCGCCGCCCATGTCAATGCCCATGCGGGTGTCGTCAGCGAGTCAATTCGCTTTGGCAATAGCGGTCAATCACGGGTTGCCGCCACTCAAAGCCCCTATTTGCACGCCTTAGAATTTGTACATTTCTACGCTTCGCACGAGAGCTACCTCAGCCCAAATTTTTATAATGGTCAACATACCTATTACGAACGGCCAATGTTTTGCATCCAAGGCTCCGATGCCCATCGTATTAGTCGAGCTGATGCCGATGATCCAGAAAGCAAAAAAGTCTATGGCGTAGGCGATCGCTATTTCGAGGCCTTGTTGCCCGAAGCCTCGTTCGATGCGCTCAAAGCTTTGTTCAATAGCAAGCAAATCGATAAGGTTCGCGTACCACGCCGCGACCAAAAGCAATGGGAGATTGATAACGTGCGACTGAATGGCGATTCGCGCCACTTAATTGCCCGTCCGGCAACCGAGGAGTATTTGGCGCAAGCTTGGCACGATATTGCCGCCCTCGCTAACGCCGATGGTGGGGTTTTGTTAATCGGGACTGATGGTGAGCAAACTGTCTCGCCAACCGTGATTAGCGAGCAAATTAAGCACCTCGTAGCCCAACATCTTGATCCTCAACCCAGCCTCAGCCTAGAATTAATGCAATATCAAGAACGTGATGTGGTGCGGGTCGAAGTTAAAACTGATGAATTACCGCCCTACGTCGCGAGCAATGGCACGGTCTATGTGCGCCGCGATGATCAAACCCATGTTGCAAATCGCGAAGAATTATTGCAACTCGCCCGACGAGCCTTAGTTCGTAGCACCATGTCACCACTCGATAATGGCGAAGATTTGGAATTGCCACGCTCTGGGGTCGAGATTGTTAGCGAACAAAAGCGCAACGCAGTTTGGACCTATGAAGTACGTGATTTGCGCACCACGACTGGGGTTGAGCGGGATCGTGCCCAAGGCTTGTGGGCGTATGCCATCGCTCGCCACGAAGAATTGCGCGATGCCAAAATCGACCTCAACGAAGATGTGCGTTGGTACGGGCGGCTCGGCGTGTGGCGTACCTTCCAACAAGGCAATCGCACCAAATACGATCTGATTCATCGTGATGCCTCAGGCGTGATCGACCATATTTTCTATGGTGTTTCCGAATGGGGGCTTGGCGAAGGCTGGCGTTCATTGCTTGGCATCAACGATAATTTCGGCGTTGATCTGAATGTCAACGATGATCATGCGCCGATTAGTACGCCACGCGGCTTTACTGCGCCGATCGACGATGAGCAAACCGATGGCGAAGACGATTGGATGCCTTGGGGCGATCGCAAATATCGTTGGAAAGGCCGTGGCGGGCTTTGGCGCATTTACGGCAACGATGAAAAAATTCGCTTTGATCTAGCCATGAAAAATAAAGAAGATGAAGATTTCCAAACCTTCAACGATGTAACTCGCGCCAAATTGACCGAAGCATGGCTCAATTTGATTCGCGTCAAGCCGCCAACTACTGGCATCGAAGTTGTGGCGATGGAAGAAAGCGATTTTGGCCGCTCGTTCCGCTTCCGCAATTTGCGCAGCGGCGAGGTCAGCGACCCATGGCGCGACCAAGATCTAGAACAAGGCACAGTTCGCGAATATGCTGCACGCATGTTCCTCGAAGATTTGCCAATCGACGAAGCCTCGGTGCGTTGGTGGGGCAACATCGGCTATATGCGGCCAATGCGTTCACAGGTCGATCTGGTCTATCGCGATGAAGATGGCGTTGATCATATCTACTATGCTGCCCGCCGCGAGGAACTTGAAAACGAATGGCGCGAATTATTGGAGCTATGGGACGATGAGTAAGCGTTTGCCAGTGGTAGTTGGGGTTAGCGGCGCGAGTGGAGCGGCCCTTGCCGATCGGGTGATCGAGCGCTTGATCGCTTTGGAACACCCGATTGAGTTGATTGCTACTTCATCAGCTCGGATCGTTTGGCGACAAGAACAAGGCTATCCTTGGGCTGAGGCCGTGGCGCGTTGGCAGGCTTCAGGCCTGATTACCGAACATAATCCCAATAATCAAGCGGCGACGATTGCTAGCGGCTCGTATCCTGTCTATGGCATGCTGATTGTGCCCTGCTCGATGGGCACAGTTGCCGCCTTGGCGGCTGGTTTTGCCAACAATTTGCTGCTGCGGGTGGCCGATGTAACGCAAAAAGAGGGACGGCGCTTGGTCGTCGTCCCGCGTGAAACGCCGCTATCGAGCGTGCATTTGGAAAATATGCTGCGTTTATCGCAACGCGGCGTGCGACTTGTGCCGCCAATGCCCAATTTCTACGCTCGCCCAACCACGGTTGCCGAGGTGGTCGATTTTGTGGCGGCTCGCGCCTTAGTCGCCTTGGGGCTAAGCCCTGAGCTTGATAGTAACCAGCAATGGGCTGGCTTGGAGCTTGAATAATGTCAGTTTTGCCACAATCCGATCAGAAGGCGGTCTATGTCAATGCCATGTTCACAGCAATTGCCCAACGCTATGATCTGATGAATCGGCTGATGACGTTTGGGCTTGATCAAGGCTGGCGGCGTTGGGCAACCAAGCGGATCAAACAGCCGCAAGCGGCGTGGGCTTTGGATGTTGGCTCGGGCACTGGCGATTTTCTGCCGATTTTGCAACAAGCCATGCCCCAGCTCAGCGTCGTTGGGCTGGATTTTACCTTAGCGATGATGCAGGCTGGCCAAGCCAAACGCGAGCAAGATACGCTTGGCCATAGCTTTATCAACGGCGATGGTATGCACTTGCCCTTCGAGGATGAAGCATTCGATATTGTGACGACAGGCTTTGCCATGCGCAATATTGTGGATATTCGCCAAGCATTTAGCGAGATGGCACGGGTAACCAAGCCAGGTGGCAAATTGGCCTGCTTAGAAGTTGCGCGGCCTAAAAATCCCTTGGTACGTTGGGGGCATCAGTTCTATTTCAACAATATTGTGCCGATTATTGGCAGCCTTGTTGGCGGCAACAATCGCGCCTATACCTACTTGCCCCAATCAGCTTCGATCTTTCCGCAACCACCTGAGCTAGCCCAGATTATCGCCGAATGTGGCTGGCGCGATGTGACTTGGAAGCAACTTGGCTTTGGTGCAGTTGCCGTGCATATCGCTACGAAATAATGTTGTGGGCAGCGATGTTTAAGTTCTCAGCAGCTTGAATTAAACAAAAACGCTGGATTCTTAGCGAATTCAGCGTTCTTGGTGTTGTCTGCAAGGATATTTTGGAACTTAGGCTGCACTTGGGGCAAATTGGCGTTCTTGCTCCATTTCGTGTCGTGCCGTCAAAATATTCTGAATCTCGTCTTCGGAAATTCGCCAGCCACGCCCAAGTTGATACGAGCCAATCAACTTTTTGCTAACCCAACGCCGCACGGTATCTTCGGAGAGCTGCATTAATCCGGCGGCTTCTTCGATTGAATAATCATGGGAACGCATATGCGCCTCCTCTAGATAGCTCATCGTTAGAATCCACCACATTGGGGTTCGTTGCCACCGTTGGCATAGCCATACTATAGCACAAGATTATTAAGCACCTGTTATGCAAACTACACAAAAAACCGCCTAAGCACTTGGTACTATTGCACAGTTTGCGCCATTGTTTTTTTGTAGAATTCCATAATTTGGTCGCCAATCACCTGCCAACTATAGCCTTTGGCCGCTTGTAGATTTAGTTGGCGCAGACGTTTGCGGGCGGCAGGGCTGGCAACAAAACTGGCAATCGCCCCAGCCATTGCCCGTGGATCGCGTGGTGGCACTGCTAAATTACCTGGATGATTGGCCAAAACTCCCGCATAGCCTGCATTAGCTGCCGCCACAACTGGCAAACCAACCGCCATGGCCTCAATCAATACATAACCAAAGCTCTCTTGGCCAATCGCTGGTGCACAAAAAATATCAGCACTCGCCATCAAATGCGGCAAGGCCAAATCGGTCACATAGCCCAGCCATTCGACATCGGTCAAGCGCAATTGGGCTGCCAAGGCTTGTAATTCTTCGCGTAATGGCCCATCGCCAGCAATCACCAAGCGCAATTGGTTGGGATAATCCTTTTGGAGCAAGGCATAAGCTCGCAGCAGATACTCCACGCCCTTGCGTTGCTCCAAGCGCCCAAGCGTAAAGAGCGTAATTTTATCATCGTTATATTGATGCAAGCGTGGCAAATTCACCGCTGCATCAAAGCGATCAATCGTTATGCCACTGGCAATAATTGTATACTCGTCTTTGGTGCCAAAAATTGCCTGCGCTGTTTCGAGTGCCGCCTGTGATCCAGCAATTCGCCCATGGATATGGCGATATAAATCGGGGCCAAGTGCGGTTGCCAAACGCAAGGCCTGCAATTTCCACGCCTCATCAACCCGAATATGAAAGGTTGAAACATGGCAAGCCTTGGAATTCGCCAAAAGTCGCCCGCTCAAGGTAGGCGAGTGCAACGATTGAACATGCAAAACATCACAAGCTTCTTCGGCTAAAATCTCGCGCAAGCGGCGATTCGATTCGATGCAGATTGGCAGTGATGTACTCGAACCGCTGCCATACGTCGGAATTGAAACGCCCAACGAGATAACGCGCTCAGCCAATTTGCTATTATCAAACTGACTACCACCAGCAAAAATCACCACCTCATGACCTTTGCTTTGAAAATAATGATACAAACCACGAACATATACCTGAATGCCCCCAGCGCGGTGCATATGATCATCAATCAAAAAGCCAATTTTCATAGATCAACCTAAATCAAAATAATCCTGGATCAATCTGCGCTACCATGGCGAAAATGTCAAGCAGTAGAGGGCTAGGAGTCAGGGATCAGGAGTTAGAGATCAGGCAAGCCCCAAAAGGGTTCAGAAGCTAAAGGTCAGGATGGTTTCCCTTTGACTAGATTTAGGTGCACACTATGTTGACACTGGCCCCTGATCCCTAACCTCTAGCCCCTCGTGCCCAATTAACATTTTGCAAGATCAGGTGTGAATTGGATTGACAAGCCCAAAATGGCGTGTTATGGTTTATCCATACCCCCCTGGGTAGGGGGTGTCAAACAAGGAGTAATACAATGAAAACTGAAAGCTTCAACGTTCCAGGCATCTCATGCCAACACTGTGTTAATGCGATCAACAACGAAGTTAGTGCGGTTGCTGGAGTTCAAAATGTCGTTGTCGATTTGGCTAGCAAAATTGTCAAAGTCGAAAGCAACGAGCAAGTCAGCCGCGATCAACTGTTAACGGCAATCAGCGAAGCAGGCTACGATGTTTCGCCATTTGCCAATACAATTCCCTTAAATTAAGTTTCGAGGCTAGGTCGGGTTGCACCGTCAGCCCGCCATCCTGCTTAACTCACCAGATCTGAAGGTATGGTATGGATACAAAGACACTTACATTGCCAGTGACCGGAATGACCTGCGCCGCTTGTGTGACGCGCGTCGAACGCAATTTGAAGAAGGTCGCCGGAGTTGCTGAGGCCAGCGTCAATTTAGCCAGCGAATCAGCGACGGTGGCATTCGATCCAGCAGCGGTTAGCCCAACTAACTTAATTGCTGCGGTCGAAAAAGGCGGCTATGGCGTGATTACTGCCGAACGCACGTTGCCAATCACTGGCATGACCTGCGCCGCCTGTGTCACGCGGGTTGAAAAAGCCTTGCGTAAAGTCGATGGCGTGTTAGAAGCAACAGTTAACTTGGCAACCGAAACCGCAAGTATCCGCTACCTGCCCGATCAAGCAAGCCTTGAGCAGATCAAAGCTGCCGTGACCAAAGCGGGCTATGGGGTGATCGAAACTGGCGAGGATGACGATGCTGAGGATAGCGAAACCCAAGCGCGTCAGGCCGAACTCAAGCGCAAACGCAGCAATCTGATTGTGGCGTTGATCTTGGGTGTGCCGCTGATGATCGTCTCGATGATGCACGATTTTAGCTTAATTAGCCCAATTTGGCTGGGCAGCGCCCGCGAGATGACTGGCATGAACCATGATATGCCAGCCTTCTACAATCTTTGGCCATGGCTGTTTGGCTTGATGGCAACGCCCGTGGTGTTTTATAGTGGGCGCGATTTCTTGCGTGGTGCTTGGGTTAACCTCAAGCATGGCAGCGCCAATATGGATACGCTGATTGCCCTCGGTTCGCTGACGGCCTATGGTTTTAGCTTGGCGGTGCTGCTGTTCAAGTTGAGCGGCCACGTCTATTTTGAAACTGCCGCAATGATTGTAGCCTTGATTTTGGTGGGTAAATATCTCGAAGCCCAAGCCAAAAGCGCAACTTCATCAGCAATTCGCGCCTTGATCGATTTACAACCACCAACCGCCCGCGTGCTGCGTGGTGGGGTTGAAGTCGAAATGCCTGTGGCCGAAGTGCGAGCTGGCGAGATTGTGGTCGTGCGGCCTGGCGAGAAAATTCCGGTTGATGGCGTGGTCACGATGGGTCAATCGGCGATTGATGAATCGATGCTTACTGGCGAATCGTTGCCAGTTGAAAAGCGAGTTGGCGATAGCGTGTTTGGCGCGACGCTCAACAATGCTGGCAGTTTTCAATTACGCGCCACGGCAGTGGGCAAGGCTAGCGCTTTAGCTCAAATCGTCAATTTGGTTAAAGCTGCCCAAGGCTCCAAAGCGCCAATTCAGCGCTTAGCCGACCAAATTTCGGGCGTGTTTGTGCCGATTGTGATTGTGATCGCCTTGTTGACCTTTGGCTTGTGGTATTGGGTTGGCGGCGTTGGCTTTACTCAATCGCTGATTTTCGCGGTGGCCGTGTTGGTGATTGCCTGCCCGTGTGCTTTGGGATTAGCCACGCCGACCGCGATTATGGTTGGCACAGGGGTTGGCGCACAACATGGCATCTTGATCAAAAACGCTGAGAGCCTTGAACGCGCTGTGCGGTTGCAAACGATTGTGCTCGATAAAACTGGCACAATTACCGAAGGCAAGCCAACCCTGACCAATGTACTGGCCTTGGGTGATGAAGCAAATCTGCTAGCGCTTGCTGCGACTGCCGAACGTGGCTCGGAGCATCCACTGGGCAAGGCGATTGTCCAAGGTGCAACCGCCCGTGGTGCAACGCTTGGTCAAGCATCCACCTTCAAAGCAATTGTTGGCGGCGGGATCGAAGCGGAAGTCAATCAACAAAAGGTGGTGATTGGCAGCCCACGCCTGATTCGCGAACAAGGCTACGATCTGAGCAACATCCAAACCACGATTGATCAATGGCAATCGGAGGGCAAAACTGCCATGGTTGTGGTGGTTGAGCAGCAACTTGCTGGGGTATTAGCGGTTGCCGATACGATCAAAGCTAGCTCGCCAGCCGCCATCCAGCAATTGCGTAAATTGGGGCTGAAAGTGGTGATGTTGACTGGCGACAATCAACGCACTGCCGAAGCGATTGGCCGCGAAGCTGGGGTTGAGCAAGTGATTGCCGATGTGCTGCCAGCCGACAAAGCCGCCACGATCAAGCAATTGCAAGCCAATGGTACGTTGGTGGCGATGGTTGGCGATGGCGTAAACGATGCTCCGGCCTTGGCCCAAGCTGATGTTGGCGTGGCGATTGGCACAGGCACCGATGTCGCGATTGAAGCCAGCGATATCACCTTGTTGCGCGGCGATTTGGTGGGCGTGGCGCAGGCGATTGAACTTTCGCGCCGCACCATGACCACCATTCGTTGGAACTTGTTCTGGGCCTTCATTTACAACGTGATTGGTATTCCAATTGCGGCGGGTTTGTTCTACAACCTAACTGGTTGGCAACTTTCGCCGCTCTTGGCAGCTGGTGCAATGGCCTTCTCATCGGTCTTTGTTGTCACCAACTCGCTGCGCTTGAAGCGTGCTGCCAAATTGCAGCATGGGCATGGCGTTGAATCCAACGAACTACAACCAGCCCACATTTAATCAACAAGTCAAGGATTCTTTCATATCATACTAGGGAGCATCCTTGATGCTTCGGTTATAAACGCCTCAGTACTAGTTCAAAATAGCCCTTTATGGATAGAATAATTGTGTTGATCTCGTTATAATGAGCCTATTCAGCTAGCTAGCTATAGGAATATGCTCATGGCCGAGCTTGATAATGATCGTCTGCAACAACAACGCTTCGCTCGCATTGTTCGGGGTTCATTGATTTTCCTGTTGGCATTTATTTGCTATGACATTGGGTTACAGATCCTTGCGCCAAAGCCTGCGCGTTATTTACACTTGGTCAATTTAATTGGCTTATTGGGATTTTTAACCGCGAGCTATCTGGTTAATCAACGTGGTCGCACCCCGCAAGCAATGCTGTTGGTTGCCACAGCCATGCTCGGCTCAAGCCTTATGATGGCACTTTCTAATCCATTTGCCTTGCCAGTTATTTTGATGATGCCGATTTTAGCCTTGATTTTGGCGATGCTCTATCTTGAGCAAAAAATGGCACGAGTGCTCAGTGTCGTTGCTTGGCTGTGTATGTTGCTTGCAACAATCTTGGCCTACAACGTTAATCTGTTTAATCAAGCAGTCATGCCAAGCATGGAAATAAGCGATTTTGTCGGCTTGGCAGTTTTAGCAGGCATTGCCTTTTTGGTATTAAATCTGTTTCAATCACGCCTACGCAACAATTTTCTCAAGGCAACCCAAGCCCAAAAAGAGCTTTTGCAAGCGCAATCGGTGATGGAGCAACAAATTATTGAACGAACGTCAACGCTCTCGCAATTGCAACAAACCAACGCCGAACAAACTCGGTTATTAGCTGAGGTGGAACACCAACGGCTGATTATTCGCAATTTATCGGTGCCAATTTTGCCAATCGATCAACGCACACTGGTGCTGCCTTTGGTCGGCTCGCTCGATCAGCAACGGCTTGATGATGTACGCAACCAAGCCCTCCAAACAATTAGTCAATTCAAGGCGCGGTATTTGGTGCTTGATATTACGGGCGTGCCGCTGATCGACGATCAGATTGCGCTGAGCTTGGTTCGCATTATTGAGGCTTTGAAGTTGTTGGGGGCGAAAACAATTTTAGTGGGAGTCCGGCCTGATGTTGCTGCCAGTTTAGCCAGCGGCAACTTGCAATTAGGCAGTGTTACAAGTGCCGCGACCCTGCAAGAAGGCTTAGATTATGCTCGAACTCAATCCAAAGCGCTGGCTAAAATTGCATAACGCCACCTACGCCGCAACCGTGGATCGGCCCCAAGCAAGAGTTTTTGGCTTGGCAAGCAGCGTTCGAGCAAGGCTCTGCGCCAAGTACGTGGCTGCCAATGCCATTCAATGGCTGAATTAAACCATTGCTCAGCCAAACGCAACCCGCCCCAAAGCATATGCGCCAAACCCCAACGTTGCGCTTCGTGCCAAACTTGTTGCCAATCAAAGGCATAGGCTGTAATCAAACGATCAATATCTGCTAGCATACGGCCAATTCCAGCCCCATATTGATTGCCAATCGCCAGATGATGAGCAGTATGCAACAGCTGACTGATTGGCTCCAACACTGGCAAGGTGAATGTTTGATAGTGCGCTTGCCGAAGTTGCCAAGCTGGATAGGTATGCAAGCCAGCCCAACGCGACCACAGCCCCGCAAACAGCCACCAATGCAATTCTAACGTTGCGCCGCTAGGCGTTTGCAAGCGAACTTCGCCACCGCTACGACGCTGTTGTGGCCATGTTTGCACCGTGTATTGGCTCAGGCCATAGCCCGCCGCAAATAACACCGCACAGGCTCGTTGCAAATCAGCCCGCTGAACCAACAAATCAATATCGCCCATTTGGCGTTGGCCAAGTGAGCGATAGATTGTTGGAGCAAAGGCCATGCCTTTGAGCAAGGCGACTTCGATTGATTCGGCGTTGAGCAATTGCTGAATTCGCTGAAATTCTTCAAGCCGCAGATCGTTGCGTAGCGCCGCGAGGTAATAGCGTTCGCGCCAATGTTCGGCGAGGGTTGCAGGCAGGGCTTGGTGGCGCAAAACTGACCAGAGCAAGCCCTCAACTTCATGATAATCGGCTAGATGAGCCAGCACTTTCCAGTCGTTTGGACTACATGCAGCACATAATTGCGTTAAGTTGGCGGCTGGTTGGCTTGACCATGCCGCCAACAACAATTCCACGGCAGGCTCGCTCATTGCTTGATCGACTCACGTTTGTTGGCCCATGGCGTTTCTAGCCGAATCAACGGCGCATTATCAACATTCGTCAGGAATTTGTGGTTGTTATAGGCTGGGTCGTAATAATCGCCAATTGATCCATCACGCAAAGCCGCTTCGATTTCGCGTACCCCATCCTCAACCGTGTGTTCAGGGCTGAAATTGAGTACTTTGGCAATTTTGGCGAACGAAACGCGATAGTTACGTTTATCAACATCGTTGCCTTGCAATACCAACTCGGCCTCAGGAATTAAACGCCCAATCAATTCGCCAATCGCGCTGATGGTGTAGTTTTGACTATCCGAGCCAACATTGAAAATCTCGCCGCGCACGGCTGCTAAAGGCGCATTCAAGCTCATCACTACCGCGCGGGCGGCATCATCGGCATGCACAAATGGCCGCCATTGATCACCACCAAACACCGTGATTTTGCCCTCACGTACAGCTTTGGCGGTTAGTAAATTGACCACCAAATCAAAGCGCGGGCGCGGCGATAGGCCATAAATTGTCGAAAAACGCAGAATCGTTGGAGCAAATTGTTGATCTGCTAAGCCCAACAAAATATTTTCTGAGTCGATTTTGGTTTGGGCATAGAGCGAAACTGGATTAAGCGCCGAACGCTCATCGAGCAATTCATCCGATGCGCCATACACGCTACAGGTTGAGGCAAAAATAAAGCGCCGAATTCCATAGCCTTTGCACGCTTCAGCCAACATTCGCGTGGCAATCAAATTAATTTCAGTGCTGAAATCGGCATCGATCGCACAGGCAGGGTCGCCAACAATCGCCCCAAGGTGAATCACCGCATCCATTCCAACCAACGAGCGCACCACGGTTTCGATGTGGCGCATATCGCCATGGACAAATTCAAATTGCGGATGATTGTAAAGCTCGCGGATGGCCCCATCGCCATACATCAGCGAATCGACCAACCGCACATGATAGCCTTGATTGAGCAGGCGACGTAGCACCAACGAGCCAATATAGCCCGCCCCGCCAATGACCAATACATGTTTAATCGGCTGATCGGCCTTGGGAGTTTGGCGTTCTAAGGCATCGACTGCCAACACCACATTGCGGGCGATGCGAATGCCAATGACCAACGCCGAAGTAAATACCCAGCTCAGCACCACCACCCCACGCGGAACAAACGGCAAGAAGCGCAGAAAGAAAAAGCTAAATCCATAAGCGAGATGGGCGAGCGTGGTGGCTTGTAATAAGGTCATTACTTTGAAGCGACGGGCATAGCTGCGCACATGGTGATAGACCCCAAACATCCACAGCAAAGCCAACGCGAGGCTGGTCAGTAGCCAACTGGTGCTCAAAAATTGGTCGCGATAATCCAAAATCAAGCGTTCAGCCAAATTTGGCTCATGGATTACAATCGTAATATAGCGCACTACAAAGGCCAATAACAAGCCCACATTGATGAGAATTGCATCGACCAAAAGGCGCGTAGCAATTGCGCGTGAGAATTTCAAGGCAGTGCTCCTTTCGCTAGCTGCCACAACGGTGACCTTGAATCAGTCATTCATAACGCAGAGACGCAGAGTTTTCAATTGGAACTACAATAACCTCTGCGCCTCTGCGTTAAACGAAGCAGGTTATTGTTTTGCTATGATTTCCTCGCCAAACAGCTGAATCCGTTTGATCGCTGCGCAAACGGTTTCGATTGTACTGAACTCCATTTCCGAGTGAATCGGCAAGCTCAAGCTCGATTGTGCCAGCCAGTCGGTTTTGGGCAAACTGCCCTCGGTGGGCGCAAATTGAGCGTAGGCAGCATGGCGATGAACTGGCGGATCGTAATAGGCACGACTATCAATGCCCTCAGCGGCCAAAGCTTTGCTCAGCAAATCGCGACTGATGCCAAATTCGCTGGCTTCGATCGTGATTGAATAATCTTTGTAAGAGCAACGATCGTTTGGGCGCACTTTTTGAAAATCAATGCCAGGCGTGGCAAACAAGGCCGCCCAATAGAGCGCAGCGTATTGGTTGCGTTGGCGGGCGGCTTGCTCCAATTGCTCAAGGCTGTAGCGCCCCATAATCGCGTTATATTCGGCCATACGAGCATTCAAGCCAGCCCAATCGCTGCCATACTTGCCATCGTTGCCATATTCGCGGCCTGTACGAATTTTGTGGGCTAACTCATCATTGTTGGTGGCGACGATTCCGCCTTCGCCAGCGATCAAGAGCTTGGTTGGGCTAAGACTGAAACATTCGGCAGTGCCAAATCCGCCGACGGGCCGCCCATCGTATTGCGCCCCAAAGCCATGGGCCGCATCAAAAATTAAGGGAATTCCAGCATCGGCGGCGATTGCTTCGAGTTCAGCGATTGCTGCTGGATTGCCAAAATTGTGCACGGCCACAATCGCCTGCACGTCAGGAGTGAGTGCTGCGCGCACTGCATCCAAATCGATATTGGTGGTCGTGGGGTCAATTTCCACAAAGCGCGGGGTTGCGCCAGCCCAAATCAAGGCGCTGACGGTAGCCATAAAGGTAAAACTGGGCACAATTACTGGCCCGTTTAAGCCTAAAGCGCGATAGACTAAGGCCAAGCCGGTGGTGCAGCTTGAAACCGCAATCGCATGCGCCACGCCTAGATGGGCGGCGACTGCTTGTTCAAACGCCACTAAATGCTGGCCCTTAGTGACCATGCCGCTGATTAAAGTTTGCTCAACATCGGCGGCTAAGGTGGCAAACTCTGGTAAAACCGGACGAACTAAGCGAATTGGCGACGTTGCCAAAGGCGTGCCGCCGAGGATTGCAGGACGTAAATCAGCCATAAACTACACTCATTAATAGGTATGATTAACCTCAGGATAGCATAGGCTGGCAAATAGTGGCTATCCCCTTTGTGTGTTGGGCAACGATTAGTTCTTTCGCAATGGGAGGGTATTCGATGAAGTTTTTTGTGCGGGTGGCAGCGATTATTGTGCGCGATCAACAGGTGTTGGTGCATCGCTCTGAGCAGCAAGGCATCAGCTACTGTGCCCTACCTGGTGGTCATCTCGAAGTAGGTGAGACGACCGAACAATGTTTGGTACGTGAGTTTGGCGAGGAGTTCGGGGTAGCCGTTCAAGTCGAACGACTGGTCTATGTTGCTGAAGGCATGTTTATGGCGGGGCGTAAAAAGCCCAAGCCCAAACACGAAATCGTATTTTACTACCGAGCGCACTTGCAAGATCCCATGGTTGTGGTGCGCTCTCGCGAGGAACCAACGATCTATGCCGATTGGCTAGCCTTGGATAGCGATTTGGCCGAGTTGTATCCGCAATGGCTGCGGCCACTGTTGCCCAGCGATTATCGGCACAATTGGCGGGCATGCCCACGCCAAATTATTGCCGATGAATTGATTGAGCCGCCCTATACCAGCGTGCGCCAACTTTATTCAGGCGATGGTAATTCAAAATCATCGTCGTTGGCTGGTGGCGACGATAACTCATAGCGCACAACCATGGCCAAACGATCGATATCACTAATCAGCACTTCTTGCTGGCCGCGAGCTTCGCTGACCAATAAGCCACTATCGCCAACCTTGATATCGTAGAGCGCTTGCGATTGTAAAACCACCAACCGATGATTACCTGCGGAGATTAGCACTGGAACTTTAGTTTTGTTGACCAACAAATCGCCATCAAGCAAAACCCGCGCCGTATTAGGAGGAGGAGCATCTACTATTGTCATAACCGGAATCCTCATTGAGTAATTGAGACGCATCATACCATAAAGCTTTTTGGTCCTCGCAGGCTTGTATCCAAGTATCCATCAGACGGATCAATAGCTTTGTTTCTTCCCAAAGCCCTAAAAGCTTCGAGTTTGCTCTAATCAAGGCCAGCAAGGGCATTTAAAGATTCCATCAAAAGTCTTAGCAGGGCTTGGATTTATCCCTCACTGCTGACTCCTAGCCCTTAATTGTGATAGATTTTAGATTAAAACCAGTTCCCCATTTTTCCATTCCCTCACCCCTGACCCCTCGCCCACTGCGGCGGGCGAGGGGAGCACGCTTGGAGCGGTTCCCCCTCGCCTCGCGTGCGGGAGAGGGGTCGAGGGAACGCAATGCATTGTCAACTGAATGAACTATTACATCTGGCCCCCTATCCATCGCAATTCCAACAAAAGTCTTATGAATATTTGGGGTGAGTATGCTATAATGCCAAGACCTCGAACGCAGAGGCCTACCACCTGGGGATGCTTGGTTTCGACAGGGAGGGCCAATCGTAAGTGGCAAGCCGAGACGCTGAGCCTCGTTAAATCGGCAACGCCATTAACTGGCAAAAACACTTTCCGCGCTCCTGTAGCGCTTGCTGCCTAATTAAGGCAACACGTCTCTACTAGCCTCAGCCCGATGGGCTTGTAGCGGCGACACTTAGTCGGGTCGCTCCCCTAGTTATGTCTGTGGGCTAGGGGCTAAGATTAACAGGCTGGTCGTGGCCCGCTTTGTCTATCGGGTGGTGCACCGATAAGATTTAATCAATAGACTACGCTTGTAGATGCTTGCGGTTTAACTTTTTGGACGCGGGTTCGATTCCCGCCATCTCCACCAAATCGACCCAAATCCAGCCAATTCGTTGGCTGGATTTGGTGTTTTAGAAGTGTTTGAAAAAGTAGTGATAGATAGTGTTACAGGCTAAGCTACCACCCAAAGCATAGAAAAATGCTCCTAAGGAAAAAGGATTAAACGCACCGAGAATATAAATTGCATAAATAATGCCAGCTAATATGGCCCCGCCAATACTTAATAAGATATGAAGCACCACTTCGGTTGAGCGTTCGCTCAATATAATCGTCCAAATGATGCCAATCAACGAGCCAATCGCCGCTTCAATCAACAAGGTATTGTTGGGATGATAGATTACTGCCAGCACAATGCTGAGCAAAACCGCGCCACCGCCAAGGCCAGCAATCAACGGCCATAACTCACCAGTGTCGGGTTTGGGCAAGTAACCTTGGGCTAATTGGATTTTTAATTTGCGCCGTTGTGGTTTTTCCTCACTGGTGCGAATCTCAAAGCTTACGCTGGCGGTTTGCCCAGGCTTGGGGTTGCGGGCAAGATCGAGGCCAAATTGAAATTGTTGGGGTTGTTCGGGCACGACATAGAGTTCTTTTGGCCCTATTTGCAACCAACCTGGGGCATCAACGGCTTTGATGTGGGCAGCACGATTGCGGGCGGTCACAGTTAATGGGGTGGCGCTCATTCCATCGAGTGGCAACAGCAGGGTATTGTATTCAAATTTGACTTCTGCCGCCAACAAGTTGGGTGCTAAACTGCCAACCAGAAAATCGAGCACGCGCTCGGGGCGTTCATTTTGCACCAGCATCCGATGGACTTTAATCGCCAACTCGGTTTGTTGATGTTGGCGCAACCACGTGTTGAGATCGCCATTGACCAAGGCATGCAAGCCATAACCCCAATCGGCTTGAATTGCCTGTGCAAGGTCGTAACCAGTATGTGGGGTTACGCCGCTCGGGAATTTAAATGGCTGGACAAGGGTTGGCTCAAGGGTTTCTTCAAGCAAATCGCGGAAAACTGTGGCATTTGGCCGTTGACTTAAATCATCGTGGAGTGCCCGCCCAAGCACTTGCTGCATGCGGGGCGAAAGGCTGGTCAGTTTGGGGAATCGCAGCGGGTGTTCACATGGATCATCATCAGTTAGTAAATGATAAATTGTGGCTGCTAAACTATAAATATCACTGGCTGGATAGCGCTGATTGCGATATTGCTCAGGGGCTGCATAGCCAGGCGTGCCATAGGTTTGGCCTACGCCGCTGGTCGCTGCCGCGCCAAAATCGACCAAAAAAAGCTCGTTGCTATCACGATCGCGAATCAAATTGGCGGGCTTGATATCGCCGTGAACCAGTGCTGGTTTGAGGGCATGCAGGTATTCTAAAATTTTACAGACGACAATTGCATCACGTAGCACTTGCTCGAATGGACGCGGCTTGCCTGCCATAAATGTGCCATCGACTAAGGTTTGGCTTAGCCCATGCTCCAAATCACGCCCAGCCACATATTCCATCACAATTGTGGCAACCCCGGCATCCTCAAATTCCCCAAGTCTTTGCTTATTTTGAGGATGCCGGGGTTGCCAC
>NZ_DOPT01000107.1:0-53468 GCF_003512625.1 Herpetosiphon sp.
CCTGCACCCCCTCAATGGCAATTGGTGGTGGTCAAGCGTTCGCCGATGAAATTAGAATCGCGTGGTTGGCAGTGTAACTATCCAGATTGGTGCTCCCCTCGCCCGCCGCAGTGGGAGAGGGGTAGGGGGTGAGGGACTTATACTTTAATTCTCGCCCGCTTCGCCTGCCATAATTACGGCGATAGGTTTCATACGGGCGAGGGGTTTGATCAAATCGGCCTCAATTTGCAATTCCATCACTCGTTCGATGTCTTTGTAGGCCAATGGCGATTCATCGATGCTCCAGCCTTCGACATGCACGCCGTGAGCTTTGATGACTTTTTTGGCTTCACTTGGGCTGATGGTGGCCCGCGCTTTGGAGCGGCTTAACAAGCGGCCAGCTCCATGCGAGGCACTATGCAAGGCTTCGGGGTTGCCCAAACCTTCAACCACATACGAGGCCGATGCCATACTGCCTGGAATGACTCCCCGCACGCCAACCCCCGCAGGTGTTGCACCCTTGCGATGCACAATCAAATCGCCTTCGCGCCAAGCAAAATTATGGTGATTTTGGATGGTGGTGATTGGTTGGAGTTTGGTGCGTTGGGCAAATAAGCGGTGGATCACTTCATGATTGGCTTGGGCAAAGGCTCCGGCTAATTCCATTGCGGCCCAATATTCTTGGCCTGCCTCACTATCCAAATTGAGCCATTCGTACATTTTGGGCACATGGGCTTGGCGTGCAGTTTCTTGCACGGCGATATTGCTATAGTGCTTGGCAATCGCATAACCAACTCCGCGCGAGCCGCTATGGGTCAGCAAGCCAACAAATTGGCGCGGCAAATCGTTTTCGCCAATGCGTTCGCCAACGACGATATTGGCAAAGTGGTTGCCGCCGCCGCTTGTGCCAAGTTGCGCGATGGCTTTTTCGCGCAAGCTGCGGGTTTGAGCGGTGATATTCCAGTGTTTGATGCCTAAAATTGGATGATCTGGCCCGCGTTTGCGACTTGCGCCTGAGCCAAACACCGTCACGTCAGCCAAATCACGGAATAATTGTTCACGCTGGCGTTGGATTTCCATGGGTGCTTCAGCAAAAATCGTGAGATGCATACGGCAGCCGATATCGACCCCAACCATCATGGGCGAGACGGCGTTGTGAGCGGCAAAAACCCCGCCAATCGGCAAGGCAAAGCCCGGGTGAGCGTCGGGCATCAACGCTCCTTGGGCGGCAATTGGCAGGCGCAAGGCCAACAGCAATTGCTCCAAAGCGGCGGCTTCAATATCAACCCCAATTTGGCCATAAGCCTTGTAGGGTTGTGGTTGCTCGTTGATCCGAGCTAATTCGGTGGGCTTGCCAAATTCGGCCTCGACTTGGGCCACAATTTGCAAATCCTTGGAGCCGCTTTTTTTCAAGGCGGCGGCATACTTGGCAATGGCCGTGAAGCGTTTATCGCCACGCCATGGCTTGAGCAAAACGTTGAGTTTCATAAATGTGAGGCTCAGTTCTAGGCCAGCGCGTTAGGCTACCGGCTATTATTCAATCTACAACCACTATACTGAAAAGCGGCATGCTCAAGCATCAGGCCGAATGTTGACCTAAGCTCAGTCTAAATCCTGAGCGCCAGCCAGCCCATAGCCTTGGTTAGTGGGTTTTGCCATAGCGCAAACGCAGCATAGCATTGAGGTATTCGATGAAAACGGGGATGTCAAAGGGTTTGGAGAGGTAGGCATCTGCGCCAGCATCGGCTCCACGTTGAAAATCAACCTGTTCAGAGCGCACGGTCAGCATCATCACTGGAATGCTATAGCTCATTTTGATCCGGCGGCAAACTTCGGTGCCTTCGAGCATGGGCATATTCACATCAAGAATCACTGCATCGGGGCGTTGGCTAGCAACTTTTTGCAATGCTTCCAATCCGTCACGCGCAATCGAAACCCGATGGCCTTCCAGTGCTAAAACCTGTTGAACTAAACGAATAATATCTTGATTGTCATCAACCAATAAAATGTGCATACGGCCTCCAAAAAGTGCAATGGAGCCATTATACTCAGCATGTCCCCCACGATGGTGATGAAGTATCCCCCAAAAGTCCTGTTTTTGGCTGTGACACAGGTTTGGTTGTAACAGGTGGTTCGAGATAATGGCTTTGCTGTTTGAGTTGATCAGCAGCTTTGGCATAGCCGCCGTTGTTGCCATCGATAAAATGCACTTGGCGGCCCATCCGTTCAAACACGATACAGGTCATCAAGGCACTATCGGAAACATGCAGGCCATAGTTGAGCCGCCCAGCCGCCCGTTCAGCATTCAGAAATTGTTCAAGCTGCTGGCGTTGCTCAGGAGTTCCGGCAATCACCATGCGCAGCATTGCATCGTATTTGCGATAATCGGTGCTGGCTTGCAAAATCTGTGGGTATTCGGCCCAATCGGTTAATTCGGTTTTAGCTCCAGTTGCCAACAGCAATTTGCCCAGCACATTCAGCCACCAAATATTATTGAGATAGCGCAATTGTTGCAGTTTGCTGGTACCACCACGCAAGCGGGCTTCACCCCACAGATCTTGAATCCGTAAGGTTAGGCTTAGTTGTTGTACATCGACGGGGTGATGCGAATCGTCAGCGCCGTAGATAGCCTCAATCTGCTCAATAACTTGGCGATTGATTGCATTACGTTGAGTAGTGGTGTTGGCCTCGGCCCGAACTAAGAGCGAAACCGTTTCGCCGTAACGGCTGGGAATTTCTTGCCAGCGACATTCGAGGCCATCGAGCAAGCCTGGTTGATCGCTCGACTGGGCGGCTAGCAAATATTTCGCACCGGCCACGGGATCTTTGATCGTTTGTTCGACGAAGGTCAAACCATCACCATTGATCATCGCTTGGGCATAATTGTCCGAGGCGGCGAATTTGGCAATTTCCAGCTGATAGCGATGGGCATAAACTTCACTGACTGGCATAATACCCACCCGCAAATGCAAATTGTAGATCGATTCGCTCAAATGTTGGACTGCTTGCAAGGCAGGTTTGGCTTGCTCGACTAACCATGGTGGCAATAACACGGTTGCGCCATCGCCGCCGAACACAAACGGGATATCGAGATTGGGCTGCAAATTGAGTAAGGCTACAATCGTGCTAGCGCCAATAAAATTCACATCTTTGTAGCGCCCCTCGCCAATCGCCTTGGTCGATTGCTCAATATCACTCACCACAATAACCCAATCGTCAGGGACGCGATGGTAGCAATTGGCATCGGTAATTTGGACAAAATCGGTGATAATGGGTAAGGTTGCATAGAAGTTGTGCGCCATCGATAACCTCGATTATGAAAGGGTTTCCAACTGGATTTGGCCGTTCGCTAAAGCATCATATTACATAATAAACATTACAATAGAGTTTACGCAATCTAAGCCAATTGGATGGATTGTTGAGCAAGGAGTTTTCTGGCATGCGTCGGATATTGTTAATTTTCGTCGGATGGAGCTTAGTCGCCTGTGGTGGCACGACCAACAATCCCAGTGCAACGGCGGTTGCTAGCCTTGAGCCAACTTCCCAAGCGCTGGTGGCAAGTGTTGTGCCAACAAATACAATTGTGGCAACGCCTGCTGCTACGCCAACTCGTTTGCCCACCCAAACCGTTGCCCCCGAAGTTACTAGCAAGCCAGTTGAGCTTGATACGCCAACCCTGAACGACCAAAATGCGCCGCCCACCGCTGCGCCGCAGCCAACCGCCGATGCCAGCAATGCTCCGAGCCAGCCTGTACGGATTGTGATCGACGCGATTGGGCTGGATCTTGCGCCTGTTTCAGTGGGCTTGGATCAACGCAATGTGCCAATTGTGCCCAAACACGATGCAGGCTGGTATAACCTGAGTGCCCAGCCGGGCCAAGGCGAAAATGTGGTGTTTTGGGGCCATGTGCTGCGCTGGAAGGATGCGCCGAATGTTCCAGCTCCCTTTGCGCGGGTCAAAGATGTGGCAATCGATGAGACAATCACGGTTTATAGTGCTGATGGGAGTGAATATCGCTATCGGGTGACCGAACAAGTCTGGGTCACACCTGATCAAGTTCAATATATTTTGCCCGTTGGCTCCGAGCGGCTAACCCTGGTTTCGTGCATTGGCGATCAAGTGATTGTTGAAGGCAATTTAGAAATGAGCCATCGCTTGATTACGATCGCCGAGCCACTTCGCTGAGGTTGTGCCAATGTCCGAAAGCCTGCCAAATTTGCATGTGCCAGCAGTTCAAACGTTAGGTGAGCGTTATAGCAAATTGCGTTTGTGGTGGTATATGTTTGCGGTCTTGTTCGTCGGCGATTTTTTTGGGCTGATGGCCATTGTCGCGATTAACGATCTCAACGATAGTGTGCGTTCGCCAGTAATCTGGCAATTGGGCATGCAACGGCTGAGTATTGTGAGTATTGGCGTGGCCAGCTTAATTTTTGCAAGTTTTGGCTGGCTGATTGGCTGGATTTTGCGGAAAGTAGCGATTTGTCAGGTTCGCTGGGTGGTTTTGGCCGTGTTTGTGGGTTATTGGTCTGCATACATTCTTTTCAATTGGCCGCCAAGTTTACTCTGGCTGACCAATAGCCCGCATACAACCTACTATCGACATATGCTGAGTGCGATGCTTACGGCAATTGGCTGTGTAGCTGGGCCGATCGCGCTGGTGATGCGACCAAGCAGCTGGGCTGTAGTCTGGCTTTTGAGTCAGTTGGGGCTAGGTTTTGTAATTGCCAGCATTAGCCATTGGTTGGTGCTCAACAACTTTGATGGCTTTGCGATAACCTTCTTCATCATTTCCATTCTTGCGATCTATCCACTCGTTTTGAGTATTTGGTTTAGCTATTATTTACGTCGCCAAATCGTGCCCTTTTAGCCGCCATTTGGGTCTATAATTGGAAAACTATGAAACAATCTGTACCTGCATCTGCCCGCAAATTATTAGATAGTCGTTGGCTCAAAGTTGGAATTGGGGTCAAGCGTTGGCTGGCGCTCATGCTGTTTGGCCTGATGTTCTCGGCACTGGGCTTGGCTTTTGGCCTGCGCGAACTCTATACCACGGTTGAGTTACCAGCGATTTTCTATTATTTGACCCTACAATTTTGGCCGCGCACCATTCGCATGATCATTTTGTGTTTGGTAGGAATTTCGGCTACTGGCTTTGCTTTTCGCCATCTTAATCGGGTGTTGCTCAGCGCCGCCTTGCCGCGTAACACCGCCCCGATCGATTTGGCTGAAACCTTGATTGGCCGTAGCCGCACTCGGCATGGCCCCAAAGTCGTGGCCCTTGGCGGCGGTCACGGCCTTTCGACCTTGCTCAGTGGCCTCAAACAATATACCGATAATATTACGGCGATTGTGGCGGTTGCCGATGATGGTGGCTCTTCAGGCCGCATTCGCCAAGAATTTGGCATTCTACCGCCAGGCGATATTCGGCGTTGTTTGGCAGCCTTGGCCGAAGCTGAACCCTTGATGACCCGTTTGTTTGAGCATCGTTTTCAGGCTGGCAGCCTCGAAGGCCATACCTTTGGCAATTTATTTATTACCGCGCTGGCCGAGGTCACTGGCTCGTTTGGCGAAGGCGTGCGCGAGGCCAATCGCGTTTTGGCGGTGCGCGGCCAAATTGTGCCAGCTACACTTGATGATGTAGTGCTGTGGGCCGAATTGGAAAATGGCGAGCATATCAGCGGTGAATCGCGCATCGCCAAAAGTGGCCAGCGGATTAAACGGGTGTATCTCCAGCCCCATGGTGCGCTGGCGGTACGCGCCGCAATCAAAGCGATCGAAGAGGCCGATTTGATTATTGTTGGGCCTGGTAGTTTGTACACGAGCCTGCTTTCGAGCTTGATGATCAGCGAAATCAACCAAGCGATGCGCGAGGCGGTGCAGGCAGTGCGCGTTTATGTTTGCAATGTGGCGACTGAGCCAGGCGAAACCGACCATTTTGGCGTGCGCGACCACTTGCAGGCATTGGTTGAGCATGTTGGCCCCGATGTGTTCGATGTGGCCTTGGCCAATAGCGACGATCGCCAAAACCATCGTTTTGCGCCCGAATGGCAAGGTCGCACCACAATTGTGCCACTCGATCAAACCCAAGATTTGCCAATTCGCGTGCGCACCGCCAACGTGATCAATCCAGCCAATCCACTGCGCCACGATCCAGTACGCTTGGCGCGGGAGTTGATGCGGGTGCTCGAAAAAGAACGCCAAATGGGCCGCTTGTGACAACTATTGACACATTGTTATGCTAGGGTCGGAGTTAGAGGTCAGGGGGCTAGGGTTCAGGAAGTACGCAACCGCGAAGAACACGAAGCGAGGGAGCAGGGATCGGTTGTTGGGGGTCGGGGATTGGAAATACCAATCGATATGTTCATTAAACAACCTTTGCGAACCACCAAATGTGCTTGAGGGGGTGCAGGGGGATTAAAGCCCCCTGCGTCTCCCGCCTTGAGGCGGGACGGAAGGGTGAAGCCATAATGATTAAATATTTGATCAAGCCAACTACCAGAGGAGCACCGCATGCCACTCGATTTTAATCAAGTTGGCCAACAAATTAAGCAAATGGGCGGCGATTTGCGCCAAACTGCCAATCACCATGATCAATTGGTTGCTCATGCATGGGCCAAATTAGAGGAACAAAGCCCACGTTGGGAGCATTGGGCACGCCATGCTGAAGAGAATTATTTGCGTAGCCCATGGCTTTTAGCAGCTCCAGCTGAGCCGATTATCAACCGCTATCAACTACCAAAATTTCCACCAAATTATTGTTTAGCCGCAGTCGATGGCTCGCAGATCGATCTTGATCGCCATTGGGCGGTCGAGTGCTATTTGATTAATCTCGGCTTGGTGACGATTCAATATGGTCAACAGCCTTATTCTAAATTGCATTCAGTGCCAGCTTTGCACTACAACGATCAGGAATTGTTGCTGCGCGATAAGGATGGCCGTAGTTATAAAATGGCTGGCGCTTTGGTCCATGCCGAACGCGATACCCGTGAAGGCATTGCGCTGGCTCGTTTAGCCCAAGAAATTCTAGAACAGAGCACCACGCCTTTAGTTGCGATGCAAGATGGCACGCTGATTCGTTGGTCGTTGAGTGGGCTTGATCCATGGGTGCGAGCACATTTTTTGCAGCGCTATCTTGATGAAGGTTTGGCGGCGTTACGCGCTGCTGATGTGCCGACCTGCTCCTACATTAGCCACCCCAAAGCCCCCGAAGTAACTGGAATTGCCCGTTTAATCGTCAATCCAACCCTGAACAATACCAACAAAGCTGAAGGTCTTGTTGATCCGTATCCTGGGATCAACGATACCAAATTGTTTGGCAATGGTTGGTTGGGCGATGGCGAACGCAGTGCGCTTTTCAAAAGCCTCTCTAAAATCAACGTAGAAGAGTATCGCGACCATGCGATTTATTTCTTCTATTTAAATGTTGGCTCTGAATTAGCGCGGATCGAAATGCCCGAATGGGTGGCGCAACGCCCCGAATGGGTTGATTTGATTCACGCAGTAGCGTATGATCAAGCTCATCGTGGTGGTGGCTATCCGGTGGCGTTAGCGCGGGCACATGAGCAAGCCGTGGTGCGCGAAAGCGATCGTCGGGTATTTCGCCAGATGATCGAGCAAGCGCTGTGGCATGCCCGTTTGAACAATGGCTCATCATTAAAACAAGATGCCAAAGCCCAAGTGCGGGTTTAACTCTTTTAGCTATAGCCTATCCTCGATAGCCTATACCCAACGCATATGACAGAACAACGAATTGGCGAAGTGATCGAAGCAAGCTCAACCCAATGGACAACTGGAGCCTATGAATTATTGAATGCGCCGCCATTTGGCTCGTTGATCAAGGCTGGTTGCCATGATAACGATTTATGCATTTATGGCTTAGTCTATGATATTCGCACTGGCAGCCGTGATCTTGGTGGCAAGGCCATGGTGCGTGGCGGGCGGCGCTACGATGGTAGCGAGTTCTACGACGGCCAAATTTATAGCGAACACCCTGATCTGGCGGCGGTGCTACAAACCGAGTGGAGTGCTTTGGTGATTGGCTACGAGCGGGCAGGCCGGATTATTCACTATCTGCCGCCGCAACCGCCAACCGTGCACTACAGCGTACATCTATGCGATGATGACACAGTAGAGCGTTTTACCCAGCATTGCGATTTTTTTCGCATGGTGTTGCATGCCAATTTGCCGATTGCTGATGAATTGCTGGGCACGGCGATTCGCCATGCGGCGGCACTACAAGCCAATCGGCGCGAATATGAATTATATGCAGGCCGCGAATTAGCGCGGTTGCTGCGTGATGATTATGATCGGTTGCGGGTGTTGGTGCGAATGTTGACTAGTTAGGAGCCTACTATGCCAAACTTGATTGTCAATGGTCGTGAGTATCGCAGTGTTGATGAAATGCCCGCCGAGGATCGCCAACTCTATCAACAAACGCTGAGCTTATTGGGCGATCACGATGGCGATGGCGTGCCCGATATTTTCAATCAAACTGGCAAGGTTCAATCAGTCAATCTCAATCAACAGCAGATCAATCTGACCAATGGAGCCAACGATCAACTCAAGCAAGTGTTTGTTGATCGTGATGGCAATGGCATTCCCGATATTCTTGAAGGCCAAACCAACCTTGGTAATGCCCAAAGTAATTTTGGCAACCCCCAAGCGACAACCAGTTCAACCACTTGGAAAACTGCTGCCCCAACCGCCGATCCGCTTGGTAGTTCGCCCTTGCCATGGAACCAACCACAACAAAGCAATGGTTTTATGCTTGGTTTAGTGGTTGGTGGAGTTGTCATTGGGGCAGCGTTATTGATTTGGTTGTTGGTGATGTAGGCTGCTTTTCTGGAAAAGCTAGCCTCAGATTGAACCCCATATAACGCATCCTAACTCCTCTGCTCTTTGTGCGCTAGGCTAGGCTGCTGATTCCAAGCAGCCTAGCGCTGTATGGAAGTTATTGCATAAACGCTGAAACATCCAACGTCATCACATAATCACTGGGGCCAAGATCAGCTGGTTTACGCCAAATGACGGCGATCTGCTTGCCATCGGGTGACCATGCAGGCCATTGATAATTTCCAACCGTAGTCGTGAGTTGATGCCACTCAGCTTTCGTAGGATTTACCAACCAGACCTGATTATCGAATCCATCGAAGTAGCCCAGAACGACCAGCCATTGACCATCGGGCGACCATTGCAACCCTGAAACATTGCGAATATTCGTGCCGATTTCGCGCCGATTCCCACCATCACTATCCATCAAATAGAGTGTTGAGCGCACTCCACCTAAGGTTGCCATGGAATCGGCTGCATGCGGTGAACCAGCATAGGCAATGGTCGTACCATCGGGTGACCATGCAAAGTATTGACAGATAGCCACCCCTGCATCAAGCGGTTGATGACCTGCCTCCGCCGACCACCAAAAGAGCCGTGACTGAAGATAGCCGCCATCGGAGAGCATCGCGCGTTGCATATCAGGAGCAAGGCTAAACCGCAGATGTTGGCTGAGATCTTGGGGTAAAGCAGGTTGTAAAAGTGGGGTAAGATCATTGGTTGTTGGATCGAATTGCCATACACCAAACTCACGTTCGGAAATGCCCGTCTCAAGATTTGGATTCCAGTTATAGCGCCGCAGGCCAAGTTTGCCATTAGGAAGGCGTTGGGGGAAATAATATGAAGTCATAACAAATGCTTGTTCAAGTGGAATTGATAATGATTCACCAAGGTTTCCTTGTTGATCAATCCAATACAAATTCTCAACAGGATTGTTGGCTGTTCGTGCTTGTAGCACTAGACCTTGATCAAGCCAAGCTAGCCCTGAATAAATTCCCGCAGGGACGGCTAATTGGGTTGGTGTAATCGGTGTAGTTGGGATCTGAGTCATAGGTGTTTGCATAGTACATCCACTAGCTATTAATAAAAAAGCTGTAAACATAAAAAGTTGTTTCATTTGGCAAGTGTTCCATCGCTTAAGGTATACGATCCATCATGGTTCATTCGAGTTCCGGCGGCCTGGATCAAGCGGCCATCAATCGATAAAAGTTGCCATACGCCACAAACTGAGGAATAAGATCGCCGGCAGTTGTTCCAGGAGCCGGAACTCCAGCCCGTAGATTTGCTGCATCCGAGCCATAGGTTACCCCTAATTGCTCTGCCATAGCCCAACATGGGATAAGTTTTTCTTGTTCTAGTCCACTTGCCTGTTGAAAAAAGAACTCTTTCCATGCAGATGCTGCCCCAGCACAATCATTGAATCCAGCTGGAATTGGACTTCCCTCATTCTGAAATAAGAAAAATCCATTCTGAATAGCCTCTAAAACCCCAGCATCGGCCCATGAAGCCCATGTACCTGGCCCCATATGTCCAAGCGCTGATGATTCATCAAAAAATGCAATAATATCTTGAATGTTATGGAAGGAATTGGGATAGCCTGTCGCTCTAGGGCTTCAACCCATTGAATCCGTTCGCTAGCCGTCAGCATTTCAAATTCATCTAAGGTTAGGTCGAAACGAATAAGCTTGCCATCAGAGCATCGAAGACGGCCCGCCAGGCAGGTTGGCTGAGCCTAGCCGTGGAGCAGGCGGAGCCGTGCGCAGGCCAATGGTTGTGCCAAGGGCTGCTCCCAAGCCCGCTGCGACTGCCTCAGTAGCAATATCGCCAAAATTGCCCTTGAAAAGTGCGGCAGCCGCTTCTTCGGCACTACGCATTCCTGTATGAATGGCCATGGCAACGTCGCGAGCAGTTTCAAGAGCTTCACGTAAACGCTCAAGCGCCGGATCAACTTCAGCCTGAAATTCATGGAAAAAGGCTGTCGCGGCTATGCCACTCCAATCGTTGCGCAATTGGCCAACTGTAGCCCGTAGCTGTTGACGTAGGCTAACGACTGCCTCAGCCTTGGTTCGAAAACGCTGGGCAACTTGAAGAAGGTGGTTGTATTCCACCTGAATAATCGGGGCTGGCATAGTTCCTCCCGTACCAAAAATTGTTGTTTGGATGATTCTCTCAGTTAAAAAGGGGGATAAAAAGTACGATCCCTCATCCGTCGTTGCGTAGTATAGGTGATCGGCTGATTAAAAACCTCACCCAAAAAGGGGGGATTTGGGCTTTAATCAACAACCATCCCCAAATTGCTGAGGATGGTTGCTGAATCAACTTAATTTAGTTGTGGAAGCGCACGACGTTGAAGGGCAAATCATCAAGGCCGCGCAAAATCAGGGTTTCGTTGGCCAAATCGCTGGGGAGAATTTCGGCCACACCTGGCGCTTCGAGCACTTGCTGGGTTACTACCAACTCGGCATAATTGGCACTTGATTGTACGCGGGCAGCGGCATTGACGGTTGTGCCAAAGTAATCAAGCCGATCGTTCAAGGTTACGGCCAGTGTTGGGCCAGCATGCACGCCAACTTTGAGCGTTAAGCGTTCATCATCGCCTAATTCACGGTCGATATTAAATTGCTCAATGGCCGCCAAGGCATTTTGGCCAGCCTTGACTGCCGCCGCGCCATCAACGAACACCGCCATAATGGCATCGCCAATGGTTTTGACCACCGCACCACCAGCTTGATCGACCACAGCAAACAAGATGTTGAAGTGTTCGCGCACCAAGCTGTAGGCCCGTGGATCGCCTTTGCGAGCATATAAGGCGGTTGAGCCACCAAGATCGGTGAACATCAAGGCAGCCCATTTGATTTGGAAGCTTTCGCCATCGGGCAATGGTTCATCGATAAACAAATCGCGGAAGGCTTGCACGGTCAGCAATTCATGCGAGGTTGTTACGCCTAAACGTTGATCAATTGCTTCGCGCCATGTGTCGTTGTCGATGCCTGCTGGCAAACTGCGCACCTGCGCTGCCACCGTGAAGGTCACATGAATGCCTTCATCGAGCTTGGCGGGGAAATTATCGCGGCACATCGCACAATATTGTTGCGAATGGGCTTGGGTTAATTTATCAAAAGCATGGGCTTGATAGCCACAATAAATACAACGTGCTTCCCAATTCAAGTCGAATAAGCCAACACGCACTGCTGCGGCCATCAATTGTAAGCCCGCCCGCCGCGAAAGCCCCAACTCTTCGGCCAAGTACGCTGGATTAAAGCGATAGAGCATCGCCCCTGGTGCTGTATCCAATATGCTGGTGAGGGCCGTGCGAACCGTTGCGGCTACGCCATAGTTAGCCAATTCTGCGACCAACGCGCTACTTGATGTTGAATGTTGTTCTTCGTTCAAAGCCATACCATAGCCTCCTAGATACCTATAAAATTGTAGCACTGTCTGGTCGCAATGGGCAGCCCAAATCGAAATATTTGCTAAACGCTGCGTACTGCCCCGCGCGATTCGATGTAGCTCAACGATTGATGGCGGAAGTAGGTATCATATAAATCGGCATAATGCCCGCCTTGCTGCATCAGCTGATCGTGGTTGCCTTCTTCGATAATTTGGCCTTGATTCAACACAATAATTCGATCCGCCGAGCGCACGGTCGAAAGGCGGTGGGCAATCAAAATTGCCGTCGAGCGCGAAAGAATCAAATCCATGGCTTGCTGAATTTGGGTTTCAGTAAATGGGTCGATGCTGGCAGTTGCTTCATCGAGAATAAAAATCGCTGGTTGCGCCGCCAAGACCCGCGTCAAAGCTACCAGCTGGCGTTGCCCAAGCGAAAGTTTATTGCCGCGCTCGCCAACTTGCGATTGCAAGCCTTGGGGCAAGGTTTCCAGCCATTCGCCGCCGCCAATTTGGTTGGCAACTGCTTCAAGCTCGGCATCGCTCAGTTGGGGCGCTGCATAGCGAATGTTATCGGCAACTGTGCCATCAAACAAAAATGGAGTTTGGGTCACAATTCCCAATTGCTGACGATAGCTGCGCAAATCCAAGCTGCGAATATCATGGCTATCGACCGTAATCTTGCCTGATTGAAACTCATAGAAACGGGTGATCAATTTGGCGATACTCGATTTGCCAGCGCCCGTATGCCCAACTAAGGCGATGCTCTCGCCTGGAGCAATATTGAGGCTAAAATCGTTCAGCACCGGCTCTTTGCGCCCATAGCGAAACTCAACATGATCGAACACAATTTCGCCGCGCAGGCGTTTGGTGGTTTGCTGATCGTGTTGTTTGACGCTATGTTCGGCATCAATCAAGGCAAAAATGCGCTCAGCCGCCGCCAAGCCAGCTTGAAATTGGCTCCAAAAAGCCGAGATATTCAGCAATGGAAACCAAAACAGATCAACCGAGCGCACAAAGACATACCAAGCTGCCAAACTAATTGTGAGATCGATCACCGACAAGCCGCCCCAATAAATTAAGGCCGCCGTGCCAAAGCCTGAAACAATGTTCAAGGTTGGGAACACATTCGAGAGCACAAAACCACGTCGTAGGTTAACTCCATACGATTGTTGGTTGATCTCGCTGAATTCACCATAAATGCGGGCTTCTTGGCGAAAATTCTTGGCGATGCTAATCCCCGTTACCGCTTCTTGAATTGAGCTATTGACCTCGCCCAGCACCTGAAAGCCTTTGCGGGTGACGAAACGCGCCAAACGCCGAAAGCCTAAAGCCAAGCCAATCACAATCGGGGTGAAGCCAATAATCCCCAAGCTGAGCGGCACTGAAACGCTGAGCAAATAGACTAACAGCGCAATCACCGTTAGCACTTGGCTGACAATTTCGATGATCAAGCGTGAAACTTGGGCAAATTCTTGGGTATCTGAGGTGATGCGGCTAATAATTCGACCTGACCGCAGTTCATCAAAAAACGAGAGATCATGGCTAATGGCTGCGTTAAAGGCATCATTGCGTAAAGCACTAATCACATCGGCCACAATTTGAGCGGTCATGCGTTGGCGCAACCAGCCCATGGCCCATTGCAGCACTCCAAAAACCACCCCACCACTGGCAAGCAACCAGATAAAATTCCAATCGGGGTTGGCTTCACCAATCCGCTGAACGGCTTGAGCGACCAAAAATGGCGGAATTGTATTGAGCAAGCCCAAGCCACAAATCAGGGCTATCGTCCAAAATGCGGTGCGCCGATGAGCACGAAAATAGCTCAACATGCGCCCCATTAATTCGCGGTCGCCATACTGACGATCATAATTTTCGGTATCTAATCCTGCAAACATAAGCACCCTTTTGGAAAGTCAAAAGTCAAAAGTCAAAGGTCAAAGGTCAAAATAGGATAGTTGGAATAGGCCAACATTTTGTAAATTAACAAACGTTTTGTTTTTTGACTTCTGCCTTCATAATTTGGCAAAGATTGCCCGATAGGCTTCGGATTGCTGCATGAGATCTTCGTGCGTGCCAACGGCGCTAATTGTGCCTTTGCGAATCACGATGATCAGGTCGGCCCAGCGAATTTGTGAAAGCCGATGGGTAATCAAAATCGTGGTGCGGTCTTGCGAGGCTTGTTCAATCGCTTGTTGAATCCGATCTTCAGTCGCGCTGTCGATCGCGCTGGTCGAATCATCAAGCACCAAAATTGTGGGATCGGTCAAGAAGGCCCGCGCCAAAGCTAGGCGTTGGCGTTGCCCACCGGAAAGCGTCACGCCACGTTCGCCGATGATCGTATCGTAGCCATCGGCGAGTCGCCCGATAAAATCGTGGGCTTGCGCCGCTTTGGCGGCTTCGATAATTTGCTCACGGGTAGCGTTGGGCACACCAAAGCCAATATTATCGGCAATTGAGCGCGAAAACAGGAAAATATCTTGCTCGATGATTGAGATTTGGCGACGCAAGGCTGCTAAATTCCAATCGCGTACATCAACGCCATCAATCAAAATGCGACCTTCGCGGGTATCGTAGGTGCGGTTGAGCAATTTGGTAAGCGTTGTTTTGCCAGCGCCAGTTTGGCCAACTAAGGCTACTGTTTGGCCAGGTGCAATTCGAAAACTGACTTTTTGCACGGCATCAACATCGCTATGATAGCCAAAGGCCACGTTTTCAAAGATAATTTCGCCGCGCATTGGCTCGGCATAGCCTTGGGCATTTTCGTCAAGCTCGGTTTCTGTGGTAATTAATTCCAAAATACGCCGTCCGCCTGCGAGGCCGCTCGAAAGCTGCGAGTAGGCAAATTGGGCGGTGAAGGTTGGGAAGCCAAACAACAGCAACAAGCCATTGAATGAAACGACATCACCAACATTAATCAGGCCATTGCGAAACAGAATCAGGCTATGGATAAAGCCCAAGCCTTGACCTAAACCAAGCAATAAGACTGGTAAAAAGACCGCTTCCACATTGCCTTGAGCCACAAATGCGTTGCGCCATTTGCTGACGGCAGTTCGAAATCGGTTGCGCTCACGCTCTTCTTGGGCGGTGGCTTTGACCGTTTCTACGCCGTCGATTGCCTCGGCCAAGGTGGCGTTGAGTTCACCAAAACTTTGGCGCACCGCCGTGGTGACAGGCTTGAGTTGACGTAAATAATGCCAAACCAACAACCCATAAAACACCAAATACAGAATTGGCACAACCAACAGTTGGGGGTGGGGCGAGGCGATCAGCGGCATAATTAAAAACATTGCCGAACCAACTACCAAGTTGACCCCAGGATTGAGCATCAAGTTCATTTCGCGCACATCATTGGTGGCGCGGGCCATCACATCACCCGTTGGTTGGCTATCGTGGAAGGCCATACTTTTGCCCAATAAACTGGTGTAGAGTTCATCGCGCACATCGCGTTCGAGCCGTTGGCCGATCACTTCTGAGGAGAAATTGCGCAATAGCTGGACAAATGCCCTCAAAAATTGCCCGCCAACAATCAGCAAAGCTGCCCACCACAAGCCATTTTTATCGCCAGCCTTAACTGCTTCGAAGGCTTGGCCCGTGACGACTGGCACTTGAGCGGCGAATAATGCGTTGCCAAATGCCCCAATAAATAGCCCAATAATCCACCAAAGATTGCGCCGCGCATGCGACCAAACCCAGCGCAACGGCGTTGAACGATTGATCTTCCACGATCGTTCAACCACAAATTCACTATTCGAAAGCGCCATGAAATCCCTTTCCAGTTGGAAGCGTCTGCTGGATATTTTACCATTGAAACACCGTTGCTACCGCCATACTTATGACCGATTGCACATAAGCAGATAGATTTTGGAGATCGGTTGTTGGGGATTGGGGATCGGGTTTTGATCCACGAAGCGCACGAAGGACACAAAGGGTAACGCAGAGGTGCAGGGCAACAATGGCTATCGGAGTATTTTGGGGCGGTTCAAACAATAGCCTACTCCCTTCGTGCCCTTCGTGTTCTTCGTGGATCGGTATTTCGGCGGATTGACAAGCAAACACAGGCTGAATAGAATAGCCAACAATTGAAAACAACGTTGACGCGGAAGAGTATGCAAAAGCGCACTTGTCCAGAGAGTTATCCATTAGCTG
Organism: Herpetosiphon sp.; assembly: GCF_003512625.1. NCBI lineage: Bacteria > Bacillati > Chloroflexota > Chloroflexia > Herpetosiphonales > Herpetosiphonaceae > Herpetosiphon > Herpetosiphon sp. The sequence goes on from NZ_DOPT01000107.1 coordinate 16,346, forward strand.
CGAGGATAATCAAGCTGTCTTTGCTGAATGGCCCGCTGAGTTGCTCACCGAATCTGGGTTGCTACCTGGTAGTAGGCTGAGCCGTGATTGCCTCCGTTAGCGGGCTGCGAGCGCGTAACCATTGTGATGGTTGCGAATTCGGGTGGTACCGCGAGAATCAAGCCGTCTCTCGTCCCGTATGTGGATTCGAGAGACGGCCTTGTTTTAGTTAGACGGAGTGTTGCCATTATGGGTTCGTTACCACGGGTTTTTTCGGGCATTCAACCATCAGGCAATTTGCACCTTGGCAACTATTTGGGGGCGATTCATACCTGGGTGCAAGAGCAAAATCAATACGATAATTTCTTCTGTATTGTCGATCTGCATGCGATCACCGTGCCACAAGATCCAGCCGAGTTGCGCAAAAATGTGCGCGATTTGGCCGCGCTGTATCTGGCCGCAGGCATTAGCCTTGAGCATGCCACGATTTTTGTCCAATCGCATGTGCCAGCTCACGTTGAGCTAGGCTGGATTTTAAATTGTCAAACGCCCTTGGGCTGGTTGAATCGCATGACCCAATTTAAGGATAAATCGCAAAAGCAAGAAACCGTAGCGGCTGGCTTGATGAATTATCCAACGCTGATGGCTGCTGATATTTTGCTCTACGACACCCAAGTTGTGCCAGTGGGCGACGATCAACGTCAGCATATTGAGCTAACTCGCGATATTGCCGAGCGTTTTAATCATCTTTATGGCGAAACCTTTGTCATCCCCGAGGCCTTGATTCGGCCTGTGGCGGCGCGGGTGATGGGCCTCGACGACCCAACCCAGAAGATGAGCAAGAGCAACAAAGCAGCCAATCATTCAATTCCTTTGTTGGGCGATTTGAAGGCAACGCGCAAGGCCATGATGCGGGCAGTCACCGATTCGGGCAGCGAAATCAAATTCGACGAAACCCGACCTGGGGTCAACAATCTTTTGGGGATTTATCAAGCCTTGACTGGCAAAGACAAAGCCACGATTGAGGCTGAATTTGAAGGCCAAGGCTATGGCAAACTCAAAGGTGCAGTTGCCGATGTGGTGATCGCTACCTTGGAGCCATTGCAACAACGCTACAATCAACTCACCGCTGATCCAGCTGAACTCGATGGGATTCTCAAACGTGGCGCTGAACGCGCTGCCGAAGTTGCTAACGCTACCTTGTTACGGGCTTATCAACAACTTGGGCTGCGCTAATTCTTAACGAGGTCAGTTTTTGATCCACGAAGGACACGAAGAGCACGAAGACTGCTTTTTAGCCACAGATTGGCACAGATTGGCACAGATTTTTGTGATTATGCTTCTGTGGATCGCGACCTAAATTTAAACAGCAGGCTATAGCTTAGATCCTATAGCCTGCTGTTCATCCTTCATCCCTCATCCTTCATATTTTTATGGCAGCCACTCCATAATTGAGCCATTGACGAAAGGTGCGGCGGCTTGGCCCGAGCCAATTTCATAGATAAACGTGCCTTGGCCAATCGTTTCGTAGGTGACATAACGTCCATCGGGTGACCACTTGCCCCACACCCGAACTTCGTAGGAACCGCCGCTGCTTGGTGGCGCAACTAATTCTTTATCGCCAGTATCGGCATTGATCAGCAGCAACGAGCCATCGTTATAATTATCGAGCATATACCAATTGGCATCGGGCGAAATTCCGCTCAGATAAAAATCGCCAATTTTTTGCAATGTTTCAACCTCGCCCGTGGCTGGGTCGAGCAAACAAACCCCACGATCAAAGTTTGAACGATCGCAAAAATCGTCGTAGATGATTTTGCTATCCTTGGTCCACCATGCATCAGAAGTAAACACATCGGCAAGTTTGGCGAGATTGCTGCCATCAGCATTAATCACATTGAATTCGATACCATCCTGACCAGCAGCAAACAAAATCGTTTGATTATCAGGCGACCAACTCAACGGATCAAAATCGATCAAGCCGGTGGTTGTCAGTTGTTTTTCGTTATTACTGGCCAGATCATAAACATATAGATTTTGATCTTCCTTGGTTTCAAAATCGATATCGCTGGTGATAAAGGCAAATTTGCTGCTATCAGGCGACCAGCTCAAGCTTTGGGGAGCCATATTCTGCAATTCAATCACGCTGCGGCTATTACTGCCATCACCATCGGCTAAATAAATGTTGGTTTTTGCGCCGTCGCGTACAAAAAAGGCCATAGTTTTGCCATCAGGCGACCAACTCAGTAAATCGTTGTAATAGGCTTGTCCGCCAAGATCAAGCGGGCTGACTGAGCCAGTGCTCATGGTTTGGCGCACCAATTCAAAGCTATCATCAAGATAAATCAGCTCGCCAGTGAGATCAGTTGGGGCGCTACCACCAGCCGCTTGAGTTGGCAAATCGTTGGATTCATTGGTTGGCGTTGGTTGATCGGCCGGATCACTTTGGCCTTGAGTTGGCTCAACAGTTGGCTCGCTGGTTGGCTCAACCAGTGGATCGCCAGCTGCTTGTTCGGTTGGCTCGGCGATTTTGGTTGGAATCGGAGTCCAGGTTGGGCCAGTCGCAACATTGCCACTTTCGCCATTGTTTGAATCGTTGTTGCCGAGGAAATAATAAGCCCCTGCGCCGCCGCCAATCAACAGCAAGGCCAAGCCACCACCAATCAACCAATGCCCAAGGTTCTTCGATTTTGCAGTAGGTTGGGCATAGTTGGGTGGGGTCGGCGGGGTATATTGAGGTAACGGAAAATTGGGTTGGGTTGATGGCCCTTGCCCAAAGCCACCAACATTGCTGGTTGAGCTAGGGCTTTGGTAGTTGTTGACGACTTGGGTTGGTGGATCATTTAGCGGTTGCGTGCCGCTCCGCCGTGGCGCATACGGCGAATCATCATGATCGCTGCTGCTTGGTAAGGGCTGCGAACCGAAAACCGCGCTGCCCAACACTTGGGTTGATTGACCTGCGGCGGGCTGCCGCGAGCCACATTCAGAACAATAGACCGAGCCATCGGCAAGCGCGGCTCGACAAACGACACACGATTGAGCCATAACTACTCCTTACACATTGGCTTCGCTCGAAGCCATTCCGCTACATTTGCACTCCCAATACATCTGCAACGGTGAAAATATCTTTATCGCCACGCCCCGACAGATTGACCAAAATAATGCTTTCTTTGCTCATGGTTGGGGCTAAACGTACAGCTTCGGCAATCGCATGCGACGATTCTAAGGCTGGGATAATGCCTTCAGTTCGACAGAGCATTTGAAAACCATTCAAGGCCTCTTCGTCGGTGGCATAGGTATAGAAAGCCCGTTCCTCGTCGTGGAGCCAAGCGTGCTCTGGGCCTACAGCAGCATAATCGAGACCAGCAGAAATGCTATGGGTATTGGCAATTTGGCCATCGCTATTTTGCAGCACATACGAACGGGTGCCTTGGAAAACGCCCAAGCGCCCGCCTGCAAACCGCGCTGCATGGCGACCAAGCTCAATTCCATGACCACCAGCTTCAACTCCTCGCAAATCAACATGTTCATCGTTGATAAAGGCGTGGAACATCCCGATTGCGTTCGAGCCACCCCCAACGCAAGCAATAATCGTGTTGGGCAATTTGCCAGTTGCTGCTAAAATTTGCTCGCGGGCTTCAATTCCGATGATGCTTTGAAATTCGCGTACCATCAATGGATAAGGGTGTGGGCCAAGCGCCGAGCCAAGCAAATAGTACGAATCGGGGTTGCTGACCCAATCGCGCATGGCTTCGTTAACTGCATCTTTGAGGGTTTTCGAGCCAGTGCTGACTCCACGCACATCGGCTCCCAGCAAGCGCATACGAAAGACATTGGGCTTTTGGCGCTCCATATCTTCGGTGCCCATATAGACCACACATTGCAGCCCAAGCAGGGCACAAACGGCAGCGGTAGCAACGCCATGCTGGCCAGCGCCAGTTTCAGCGATGATCCGCTGTTTGCCCATGCGTTTGGCCAACAAGCCTTGCCCTAAGGCATTATTGATTTTATGTGCGCCAGTGTGGGTCAGGTCTTCGCGTTTGAGCCAAATTTGAGCACCACCCAATTCCTCGGTCAAGCGGCGGGCATAGGTGAGGGCAGTTGGTCGGCCCGTATAGGTCTGGTGCAAATGTTGGAGTTCAGCCTGAAACTCAGGGTCGGTGCGAATCCGAAAAAAGGCTTCGGTTAATTCTTCGATCGCGGCCATCAAGGTTTCTGGCACATAGCGTCCACCGAAATCCCCATAGCGGCCATTTAATTCATCAAGAACAGCGTGATCGGTCATAATTGTTCCTTTAGCGTGCTTGAATAAAATCTTCAGCAACCCAACCTTGGCCAATTGCCGATTCGATCAGCCACCAAGTGTAATCATCGCCTTGGCGTGGCCCATCGATGATCGTAATCAGCTCGCCTGGATCAAGCGCCCCAATCGGCTCACCTTGAATACTGGGATCAGGCCGGATGCGCACTTGTTCGAGGGTGATCGCCTCGCCACCAATTTCAATCACCAATTGGGTTGGGGTTGGTGGGGCAGGAGTGGCAATCGCAAAAGGTGGAAAGGTTGGCGAAGCAGTCACCGGAGTTACCGTCACCATCACAACTAGCGGAGTTGGTGGCGTGCTCAAAACGCCGCGATCGCGCAAAAACCAACCACCAGCCAGCCCCACCAGCAACAGCGCCGGAATCAAGAAAAAGAGAAAATTTGGCTTTGGTTTGGGTGGGCCATTCACAATTTCATCATAGCCACGTTTATAATCGTGGTAGGTGTGATAAAACAATTGATTCAGCGTGCCATTTTCCGCATCACGCCGCCCCTGATCATAATATGGCGAAGGCATATCAACACTCCATAAAAGCCATGTTTGACCTTAGTATCATTCTCTGGCGATTTTGTCAATCAACGAAGGCTGCTAGTGGCTTGAACGAGCGTCGATGTAAGCCCGATGGGCCGTGGGCTGCCAAGGCTCGTTGATGCTGGGCTGTGCCATAGCCTTTATGCGCGGCCCAGCCATAACGCGGGTCACGTTGGTCGTATTCGTGCATCAAGTTATCGCGATAGACTTTGGCGATAATTGAGGCCGCTGCCACCGAAATGCTGATTGCATCGCCTTTGGGCAGCGAGCGTTGCAATAATGGCAATTCGGGCAATTTAACCCAATCGATCACTAATCCATCGGGCAAGCTTGGCAGGCTTAAAACCGCATGCATCATAGCCCATTTGGTAGCTTCGGCAATCCCAAATAAATCGATCAGATGGGCCGAAACCACGCCGAGGCCAATCCCGCTGGCCAAGTGGCGAATCTGTTGGGCCATCGCCTGACGAGCTTCGGCACTCAAGGTTTTCGAATCGTTGATGCCTGCCAAGGCCACAGGGTCGTTGAGCAAATGGGTTGGGAAGCTGACGGCTGCGGCGACAACTGGGCCAGCCCAGCAGCCTCGACCAACTTCATCGACTCCTGCGACGATTCGCGCACCGTTGCGCCAAAGTTGTTGTTCTTCGTGAATTCCAATTGTCATAGGTTGGTTGTTGGGGGCTGGGGATTGGGGGCTGGGTTGAGTCAGACCCTAATCCAGTCTAATATCAATTAATTGGTTAGCTTTTTCGGCGATGAAGATTTGGACTTGCGAGCGCCCAACCTGTTTGATGTGAGTGTTGACGCGAAAGCCTGCTTCTTGCAAACGCTGGATGCGTGGGTCAAGTTGGCTGGTTGGCGCTTCAGGGTTGCTGTGTCGCCCAAACACTAGCCGATAGATTAACCCGATGATCATGGCATACAGGCTATTGGGAATACTGCCGCCATCGACAATATACAATTTGCCATCGCTGGTCAGTACCCGTTGCAATTCGGCCAAGGTACGTCGATCAAATAAATAAGGCGCTGGAAAGGTCGAAAGCACCGCCGACCAACTGGCATCAGCATAGGGCAAGGCTTGGGCAACTGCCCGAACCAGCGTGGCTTGGGGCGCTCGGCGGCGGCTCAAACCCAACATTTGGCGTGATTCATCAAGGCCAATTGTAAGGCTTGGTTGATCTTGGCGAGCTTGTTGGACATAGCCCGTGCCACAGCCAAGCTCCAGCAAGTGCTGATCAGCAACGTCAGGCAATGCTGCCAGCACCCATTGGCTCCAATAGCCCTGCGACATCAGCCACGCGACCAAATCATAGGTAAAGGCAGCTTCATGATAAAAGCGCTCAAAGGCCCAAATGACCAACGCTTGCATTCGTTGCAGCATCGCCAATGCTCCCAAAAATACAAACGCGAGTGCAGGCTTGGCCCACACCCGCGCAGGGTTTTGCAGCTATAACGAAAACGATTAACCGCGGCGTTCTTTGATCCGAGCGGCTTTACCAGTGCGACCGCGCAGGTAGTACAGGTTGGCTTGGCGAACTTTACCAGTCCGTACCAATTTCACGCCGTCGATCCGTGGTGAGTGCAGCAAGAATGTCCGCTCAACACCAATACCGTGTGAGGCAATCCGGCGCACGGTGAAGTTTTCGTTGACACCCATGCGGCGGCGGCGAATCACGACACCTTCAAAGTCTTGAATCCGTTCGCGGGTACCTTCAACAACTTTGACGCTAACGCGAACCGTGTCGCCAACGCGGAATTCTGGCACATCTTTGCGCAGATATTCGTTTTCAATTTCGTGAATAACGGGAGCCTGTTGCATTGCTCTGCCTTTATTTCTAGTGCGTAGAGCCGTATCTCTCGGCGCTGATTAATCGCTAAAGTTCATTGGCATACAGCGGATACGGTCGCTGGACAAACAACAAGCGTGTGAACTTCACACGCCGTTTCTTTTCGTGCCAATCAATTGACCGCGCGATTATAGCATAGCTGGTTAGTTATGGCAACTGCACAGATCACACAGCAATGCTATACTTTACCAATTCTCAGCCCAGTTAATCTAGGATCAAAGCTATGCGTGCACTGTTGTTAGGCTTGTTGGCCTCGCTCTTTTTTGCTTCGACCTTTGTGCTCAATCGCTTGATGGAGTTGGCGGGAGGCCATTGGCTGTGGAGTGCCAGCCTGCGTTATTTGTTTATGCTGGTTCCGTTATTGGCGATTGTGGTATGGCGCGGCAAGCTCGGTTTGGTGTTGCAAGAGTTGCGTCAACAGCCTTGGCAATGGCTATGCTGGAGCACGATTGGCTTTGGTTTATTTTATGCGCCGCTCTGTTTTGCCGCCAAATATGCTCCAGCGTGGTTGGTTGCCAGCACTTGGCAGATCACCATTATTGCTGGAGCCTTGGTTGCGCCGTTGTTGCAAACCAAAGCTGCCCCCAGCCAACCTGCTTGGCATTGGCGCAGTTTAGCGATTTCGAGCCTGATTTTGTTGGGTGTGGCAGTGATTCAATTGCAACATGCAGCGGCGATTGGCTGGCGTGAAGTTCTTTTGGGCTTTGTGCCAGTTGTCATCGCCGCATTTGCCTATCCGCTGGGCAATCGCGCCATGATGCAACTCTGTGGCCAGCGCTTGGCAACCTTTGAACGCGTGCTGGGCATGACAATTGCCAGCCTACCGTTTTGGCTGATTTTGGCAGGCGTGGCGGCAACCACGGTTGGTTGGCCGAGCACAAGCCAAATCTTCCAATCGTTGTTGGTTGCGCTATTGGCAGGCGTAATCGCAACCGTGCTATTTTTCAAAGCGACTGATTTAGCTCAGCACCATCAAGGCCAATTGGCGGCAGTTGAGGCAACCCAAGCAGGCGAAGTCGTCTTTGCCTTGGTTGGCGAGATTGTGCTTTTGCATAGCCCTGCGCCAACAGCACTGACATTGGCAGGCCTTGGCGTGATTATTTTAGGCATGATTTTGCACAGTTGGTTCAGTCACTAACGCCATTTAATATCCATTTAGCTTTGCTATGCTACTTCTATTACGATTTAGAAGGAGCAAGGCTATGCTACGGCGCTTATTATTGGCTGGAATGGTGCTGCTGTTGGTTGGTTGCCAAGAGCCACTAGCGCAACTTGATTGCTTTCGTCCACTCATAAATACCCCAACCACCCAACTGCCAACAGGTCAACGTTTGGTGATGATTGATCGGATTCTGGCGATTGAACCAGCCCCGACTAAACCAATCACCTTACAATTTGCCTTAGTGAATAATCCATCGACCCAATTTAGTTTCAATTTCAATCAAAAAAATAACCATGTTAAGTTTGTTGATCTAGAAAACTTTTTTGGCATTAAGCCTATTGCAACGCTTGAATGCCAAGATAGTTTTGCGCCACAGCATTATTCATTTGTATTAGAAGTTATTGCCAGCACTAAAACCTATACTCAACCATTTGATGTTGAATACAAAGCCGATATTAACGACTTTAATTATTATGGTTTTCAATTTACGCAATCAATAGATGGAATATTAATGACTGTAACTATTATTGGCATTGGATTAATCTTTTTATCGATCATGTATGGTGTGATTTTGGTTATTCTATTTAGAAATAAATTATATACCAAAAAATTAGTAGTAGCCATATTATTAAGTAAATTATTTTTAATAATAGTTATTTTTCATATTGATTTTTATAATTTCAATCAAAAACCGCCGCTTTATTGCTACTCAATGATTATAGTTGCTAATGAAACATATCAACCATTAGGCGAAGGCATAAAAATGTTTCCTAATGCGATTCAAAGCCAAACTACTGATCTTGAATTTTACCCAATGTATACCGATCTCTATAATGATAGTGAACGCTACATATATAACAATGATATATATAGGTATCGATTTTACCTCAAACATATGCCAGCCCTGCATTCTGTTCCCACCTATCCTAATTGTGAGCGAGAGTTTGATTTTACCTATATTGATATGTATAAGTTTAAGCAAAACAACGAAGTTAGCACTATTCCAATAATCATTAAGCCATTTTATAAAGATCAACTTGATAATAATGCCGATTTTATTCTTGCCTATGATTTTGCGGGAGCAATATTAACCTTATCAATCCTTGCAATTCCAATGCTGCTGTTTATCCGCTCGCAGCGCTAACGATTGGCTCAATTGTGCTACTGAAATTGGCTTGAGCATCTGCTACACTAGAGCCACCGGATTATTTCAGGCTGCGAAAGGATCGCTGCAATGAGCAAGCCGATTAATCTCCACGAGTATGAGCAACAGGCAATGACGCTGTTGGATGGCCCAACCTGCGATTATTATGCAGGTGGCTGCGAGGATGAAGTGACTTTGCGAGCGAATCTGCTTTCGTTTGAGCAGGTACGTTTGCGCCCACGCTTTTTGGTCGATGTGCGTGAAGTCTCAACCGCTACAACTCTGCTAGGCAAGCCGCTTGATTCGCCAATTTTGGTTGCACCATCGGCCTACCATGGCTTGGCCCATGCTGAGGGCGAATGTGAAACTGCACGCGGTGTGGCTCAAGCTGGCTCAATTTTCACCGTAAGCACGCTCGCCACCCGCTCGTTGGAAGAAGTTGCGGCTGCCGCCGAATGCCCGCTCTGGTTTCAATTGTATGTCTATCGTGATCGCAGCGTGTCGGAGCGTTTGATTGCTCGCGCCGAAGCTGCTGGCTATCAAGCTTTGATGTTGACGATTGATCGCCCGTGGCTTGGGCGGCGCGAGCGTGAGTTACGCAGTGGTTTTGGCGTGCCTGCTCATCTGAGTATGGCCAATTTTCGCGATGTGCCTGCCGCTCAGAACTATCGGCGTGCTGGCCCGAATGCCTTGCCCGACCCCAAAGCCGATATGTTCGATGCTGGGTTAACTTGGGAATCGATCGCTTGGTTGCGCTCAGTGACCAGTTTGCCCATCATCGTCAAAGGGATTTTGACCGCTGAGGATGCGCTGTTGGCGGCAGAGGCAGGCGCGGCGGCGATCGTGGTGTCAAATCATGGTGGCCGCCAAATTGATGGTACAGTTACCACGCTTGAAGCCTTGCCCGAAGTTGTCGCAGCATTGGCGCAAAGCCCGTGCGAAATTTATATCGATGGCGGGATTCGCCGCGGCAGCGATGCGCTTAAAGCCTTGGCCTTAGGAGCGCAGGCAATTATGCTTGGGCGGCCAGTCTTATGGGGCTTGGCAGTGGCGGGTAGTGCTGGGGTTGCCGATGTGCTGACGACCATGCAGCGTGAATTGCAACGCTCGATGGCGCTATGTGGCCGCCCCAATTTAGCCAGCATCGATCGCAGCTTAGTGCGACCAAGCGGCATGGTTTTCTAAAATAGAGGGGTCAGGGGCTAGTGTTCAGTCCATACGACAGGAGTCCTTCGTGGCCTTCGTGGATCAAAACCTGGCCATGACCCCTGACCCTTCGATCGCAATGGTATAATTCATGATTACTAGGAGGTCGTACTCATGAATGGTTTTGTGATTGGTTTGACCCTAACGATGATCGTTGGTGGCTTGGTCTTGATAATTGGGCCAATCTATTTGCGCCGCCGTTGGGATAATGAGACCCAGCGCAATTGGGAGCACGATGAATTTGATCGTAAGGTCAAGCGCTATAACGACGATATCGCCAATCGTCAGCGCGATTATGATATTGTCAATGTGCTGAGTGGCCGCGAAACGCCGACCGTGGTTGATCGCTATCGTGATAAAGATTGAGCCTGAATTGAGCGTGGCGTGATTGATTTTCAACAGGTTTGCTATTACTATCCCCAAGCCACTGCGCCAGCACTCGATCGCTGTACCTTGCAGATTGCCGAAGGCGAGTTTGTATTGGTTTGTGGTGCTTCAGGCAGCGGCAAATCAAGCCTGCTTCGCGCGATCAACGGCTTAATTCCGCATTTTCATGGTGGCACATGGCAAGGCCAATTAAAAGTCTGTGGCCGTGATACCCGCCGCAACTCGCCGCGCGATTTGGCTGAATTGGTCGGTTTTGTGTTTCAAGACCCCGATGCTCAGTTTGTGGTCGAAATTGTCGAGGATGAACTGGCTTTTGCCATGGAAAACGCTGGTTTGCCGCAAGCGATTATGCGCCGCCGAATTGAAGAAGCGCTCGATCAGCTTGAAATTGCCCATTTGCGCCATCGTTCATTGACTAGCTTGTCTGGCGGCGAACGCCAGCGCGTGGCAATTGCTGCTGCATTAACCGTTCAGCCGCAAATTTTGGTGCTCGATGAACCAACCTCACAGCTCGACCCCCACACTGCTGAAGAAGTATTGACTGCCCTGCAAAAGCTCAACGCCGATTTGGGCTTGACGATTGTGCTCTCGGAGCATCGTTTAGAGCGGGTGGTGCAATATGTCGATCGAATTATCTGGATGCATGCGGGCAAAATTGGCTTAGCCGATACACCACAGGTAGTTTTGGCCCAGATGCCATTTGCCCCGCCATTGGTCGAAGTTGCCCGCCATTTCAATTGGCAGCCCTTGCCGCTGACGATCAAGCAAGGTCGTGCTGCCGCGCGTCAACAGCTAATTACACCCCAAGCCCAACCAAAGCCGGTTACCACAGTTGGCCCAGAACTCTTGCGCTCCGAAGCGTTAGATGCCAGTTATGCCGATCAACCTGCCCTGCAAGGCGTAAATGTGCGTTTGTACGCTGGCGAAATTGTGGCAATTATGGGTCGTAACGGCTCCGGCAAAACCACCTTATTGCGCCATTTGGTGGGCTTGCAACAACCAATTCGTGGGCGGGTGCTACTACAACAACAGCCGATCACCAATCGCCCAGTTGAGCAATTGGCCCAGCAGATTGGCTTTGTGCCGCAAAACCCAAGTGATATTCTGTTTCACCCCAGTTTGGAGCAAGAATTAGCGTGGACGCTTACCAACCATGGTCAAGCGGCTGATCCAGCGCAGATTGAACAAACCTTGCAACGCTTGAATTTGCTGCATCTGCGTGAGCGTCACCCGCGTGATCTTTCGGGTGGCGAGGCTCAACGAGCTGCCTTTGCTGCAATTGTGGTGGCTCGCCCGCAAATTCTCTTGCTCGATGAACCAACTCGGGGCTTGGATTACGCTGCCAAACAGCAATTAGCCAATTTTCTACAAAGCTTGGCCAGCGAGCAACATGGCATCATCGTGGTAACCCACGATGTGGAATTTGTGGCGTTGTGTGCCCAACGAGTGGTCCTGTTGGGCGAAGGCGAGGTCGTGGTTGAAGGCACGCCCCAAGTGGTTTTGGGTGATTCACTGCTGTTTTCAACCCAGGTTGGCAAGCTATTCCCCAAATTTGGCTGGCTGAGCGTGGCCGATGTACTGGCTGGCACGTAACAATAATTAAAAACCCTCTGCGATCAACAAACAGAGGGTTTTGTGCTCAATCAAATTAACAGATTTAGCTTTGATTGACTTTAGCTTTGAGCGCTGCCAATTCTGATTCGAGCGAGGTTTCTTGCTCCAAATTGCGAAATTTATTTTCCAACGAATCGCCTTCTAATTTGGCCATGGCTTCAGCTTTGTACAACCGATCATCAATTCGTTCTTCCATTGCTCCCAAGCGATCGCCCAATTCGCCACTGCCTTGCATATTTTGCAGCGCACGAGTGGCGGCTTCTTGCGAATCGGCACGGCTAGTTTTAGCTTTGATCAAATCGCGTTTGGCGCGAGCTTCATTAATTTGCAGTTCCAAACGGCTGATCGAATTCCGAAAATCTTTAACTTGGGCATTTTGAGTTTCCGATTGGGTTGCATATTCGCTGGCGGCAGCGCTGAAGTGGCGCTTGCGTTCCAAAGCTGAACGAGCCAATTCTTCGTCGCCACGTTCAAGCGCATTGACAGCTTTGCGTTCCCAATCCTCGGCTTGCTTACGGTTTTCATCGCGCTTTTGCTCCATACGTGTGGCCTGACCCATGGCCATAGCCGTTGCACGTTTGGCCTCGCCATATTGCGCCTCAAGCTGGCGAATATACTCATCGGCCATGGTTACGGGGTTTTCAGCGCGATCAAACAAGGCGTGCAACCAAGCGCGGATAAGGTCTTTGATTCGTTTCCACATAGCGTTTTGCTCCTACTGACTACTGTTGGGTAGTACGGGCCAGCCTTTGGAATGTTGCTTAAGCATACCTGATCTGCAAGAGCAAACGCAAGGATCAACCATTGCATTGTGCCCGTTGGCATCTATAATGCTTATATATGCCTGCGTGACAACCGCTTGCTAAAGGAGTTGAACCATGGCCGACAAGGAAAAGAAGGGTTTGTTTGGTAATTTGGCTGATCAAATGAAGGATGCAATTGAGCAAAGCCGCGAGAGTGCCGAAGCCAAGCCCACTGCCCCAGCCCCTGGTAACGTGATTGGCCAAATGATGGAGCGCTTGCACGATATTCAAGAGAAACAGGAAGAAGCAGCCTCATCATCAGTCTCCAATGCAGTAAATGTGATCAAAGATGCTCAAGAAGCAGCCAAAGAAGCTCGTGAAAAGGCCGAAGCTCAGTCGGCTGCAACCAACAATGCGGTTGCAGATGCGTTGCGTCAAGCTCAAGAAGCTGCCAAAGCCCAAGAAGTCGCTAAAGCCGAGGCTGCCAAAGCCGAAGCAGCTAAGGCTGAAGCTGCCGCTGAACAACGCTACACGGTTCAAGGTGGTGATACCTTGGGCAAAATTTCAGCCCGCTTCTATGGCGATGCAGCTCAATGGCGACGAATTTATGAAGCCAATCGGGCAATTATTGGCAATAATCCCGATGTGATTAGCGTTGGCCAAGAATTTGTGATTCCCGATGCAAGCACCCCACTACCAGTTCAACGCACCTATACTGTGCGGTCTGGTGACACCATGCGAGCGATTGCCCAACGCTTTTATGGCGATGAAATGCAGTGGAAACGAATTTATCAAGCCAATCGCGACCGCATTCCCAACCCTGATGTAATTCACGTCGGCCAAGAATTTATCATCCCCGAATAGCACCTAAGGTAATCAGGCTATAGGCTATAGGCTATGGGCTTTTGGTATTCCGACCAATTTCCGATAGCCCATAGCCTATGGTTAAAGCTTGATCCACGAAGGACACGAAGCACACGAAGGTTTCGTAGCGTATGGGCTGACCCCTAGCCCCTGAACCCTAATCTCTGTTCTTTGCGCCGCTGCGTTAAACCTGCCTACGATCCCTCGACCCTTCCCTCCCATTTCATCCTTCATCCCTCATCCCTCATCCTTTTCTCAATGTTCTATAATGTGCTCAGCAATTATTTGAGCGCGAGTATCACCCTAGCAATGCATATTCTTCATGTCTATAAAGATTATTTTCCAGTGCTTGGTGGCATGGAAAACCATATTCGGGTAGTGGCTGAGGGCTTGGCTGAACGCGGCCATCAAGTTACGGTGGCAGTCAGCAATACCTACCCAAAAACCGAAATCGAGCGCCGTAATGGTGTAGCGATTATTAAAGCAGCCCAATGGTTGCGCAAGGCATCAACCCCGATTAGCCCGATGAGTTTGCCATTAAGTTGGCGTGTACCCGCCGATATTATCCATTTGCATCATCCCTTCCCACCTGGCGATTTGCTGTATTGGCTGCGTGGTGGCAAGGCTAAATTGGTGATTACTTATCAAAGCGATATTGTGCGCCAACGCCGTTTGTTGCAACTCTATCGACCATTGCTTACCCGTACTTTGAACGCCGCCGATCGAATTATCGCGGCCAGCCCGCAGTATATCCAAACCTCGCCATGGTTGGCTCCTCATGCCGCCAAATGCCGCGTAATTCCCTTGAGCGTCGATACCGAGCGCTTCAATCAACTTGATCATGCGGCGATTCAGGCGTTGCGTGAGCAGGTTGCAGCACCCATGGTGTTGTTTGTTGGGCGCTTCCGCCATTACAAAGGCCTGCACTTTTTGCTCGAAGCCTTGCCAAAAATTCCCAAGGCCAAATTGGTGTTGGTCGGCATTGGCCCTGAGGAAGCTCGTTTGCGCGAGTTGGCGCAACGCTTGGGTGTTGGCGAACGTATTATATGGGCTGGCGAAGTCCCGGATCAAGCCTTACCAAATTACTATGCCGCTGCCGATGTATTTGTGCTACCATCTCATTTACGAGCAGAAGCATTTGGCATCGTGCAACTCGAAGCATTAGCCGCTGGAATTCCAATTGTCAGCACTGAGTTGGGCACTGGCACAAGTTTTGTCAACGCCCACGGCCAAACTGGGTTTGTTGTGCCACCAGCCGATCCGGCGGCACTGGCGCGGGCAATCACTGTGCTGTTGGAAAATCCAGGCTTGCGGGCGCAATTTGGAGCTAACGGTCGTCAACGCGCGAGCAGCACGTTCAGTCCACAGCGCATGCTCGATCAGATTGAAGAACTTTATCGTGAGATTGTGAGTTAGGTATGTTGCTTCAAGCAGGAACCGAATTGTTGGGGCGTTATCACATCGTGCGGGCAATCGGCCAAGGCGGTATGAGCGCTGTCTATGCAGCGTTTGATCGCCAATTGAATACGCCTGTCGCGATTAAACACTTTCGCAATCACGATCCTGCTTTGCACGCCAGCCTCGACCGCGAAGCCCAAATTTTGGCGCGGTTGCAACACTCCGCCTTGCCCCGCGTCTATGATATTCGCCGCGAGAACGATGATGCCTATTTAATCATGGATTTGATCGAGGGCGAAACCCTTGGCACGTTGCTAAGCCAACGCGGCAGCGGCTTCGAGCCTGCAACCGTGGTGGCGTGGGCAGCAACCTTGGCCGAGCCATTGAGCTACCTGCATCAACAAACGCCGCCCGTGATTCATCGCGATATCAAGCCGCATAATGTGATGCGTACACCTGCTGGCAAATTGATTTTGCTCGATTTTGGCTTGGCCAAACAATGGTCAACCGGCCAGCAAAGCGTGATTGCCTATACCCTGCCCTATGCTTCGTTGGAGCAGATTCAGGGCACGAACACGCTGGATCAACGCAGCGATGTCTATGGCTTTGGCGCAACGCTCTATCATTTGCTAACCAATCGCGAGCCAGTTGATGCCTTGACTCGGGCCAGTGCCCAAATTTATGCCAACCCTGACCCGTTGCCCTTGCCAAGTAGCCTAAATAACACAGTTACGCCAGCGCTTGATCGGGTGCTGATGGATAGTTTGGCGTTACGCGCTGATGCCCGCCCAGCAAGCATTAGTGCGGTCGTCAGTTTATTGCAAGCAGCGCAATCAGCAACAGTCAGCGTGCCCTTGATTGCGGCTAACAGTGCTGGGCAGCCGACAATTCGGGTTGATTCGCAGTTGCCTGATGGGGTGAGTTATGCCACGCCACGGCGCTTCGAGCCACGTCCGGCTCCGGCTTCAACTCCGGCTGCTCCACCGCGTCCACGCCGCTCGATCTCGCGCTGGAGTGCGGCTGAGCAGATGAGTCGCGCCCAATGGAGTATGCCCAATTATCAGCAACTGTACCAAGACCGCGAAGATCCTAAGCCATTTAGCCCGCTTAATAATCCGCAATGGATGATTGCTCAAGATGCAACCAAGAGCAGAATTAACGCAGCACTTGACGATGATGACGACGTGATCAGCCCAAGCCAGGTTATGAATGTATTGTTTTTTCTGCTGATTATCATTTTTATTGGAGCATGTCAATATTTGGGTTAGGGAGCAGTTATGAGTTTAGGGGTTGGTTCAGTTTTACTTGGGCGCTACCAAATTTTGCGCTTAATTGGCCAAGGTGGTATGGGCACGGTCTATGCCGCCTTCGATCAACAGCTTAATCATCAGGTCGCAATCAAATATTTTCGTGGTCAGGATGCCACGTTTCAGAGCAATTTGCAGCGCGAAGCCCAAATTTTGGCCCGTTTGCGCCATCCATCATTGCCACGAGTTTACGATTTACAGCGAGTTGGCGATGCCGCCTTTTTGATCATGGATTTGATCGAAGGTGAGAATCTTGATACGTTGCTATTCCAACGTGGCGCTGCTTTTGAGCCAGATGTGGTGCTGGCGTGGGCCAAGGCACTTGCTCCAGCGCTCAGCTATTTGCATTATCAAACGCCGCCTGTCATTCATCGTGATATTAAACCGCAAAATATTATTCGTACCCCCGATGGCCAATTGATCTTGGTCGATTTTGGCTTGGCTAAACAATGGGCTTCCTCAAACCAAAGTGTCGTGGCCTATACCTTGGCTTACGCCGCCTTAGAGCAAATTCAAGCCACCAGCCCAGTCAATCAGCGCAGCGATGTCTATAGTTTTGCTGCAACCCTTTATCATTTGTTGACCAATTGCGAGCCAGCCGATGCGCTCACTCGCGCCAGCAGCTTGATTAATGGCCAGCCAGATCCGTTGGTCAATCCAGTTAATTTAAATCCAGCGGTTTCGCCTGCAATGGCAGCAGTTTTAGCCCAAGCCATGGCGTTGCCAGCCCACGAACGGCCTGCGAGCATCGATCAATTTATCCAGCAATTGCAACAAAGTTTTTACAATCAGCCAAGCCTGATGAGCAGCGCCGGCCAACCAACAATCGTCCAACGCCCAGCAGTTGCGACAATCGTCTTGCCGACAGCGACCAAGCCTGCACTATCAGCCCAGCAAATCTTGCAACCGCAAGTGCCACCCCAACAGATCACCTATCAAGAAAAAAGTGAATCATCCCTCAATTTAGAGCAGCTATGGACATTTTTGATGGTACTGTTATTTCTTGTTGGCTTGATGGTTTGGATAACCAATGCTATGAATTAGTTCGTCATAATCCACATAGTGATAATCTGCGCTGAGCAAGATTTTGTGGTATGCTTGGCGTATTTGAGCTTTAAAATCAAAGGAGTCGCTTCCGTGGCTGATTACAGCGCCTATATTGAAAAAAGTTTTCGTGAACATATTGCGATGGCCGAGCGCGTCTTGGCCGAACAATCAGCAACGATTAATACCATGGCTAATGTGTTGATCGCGTGTTATCAACAGGGCCACAAGGCTATTTTTTGTGGCAATGGTGGCAGCGCCGCCGATGCTCAACACTTGGCCGCCGAATTTGTCGGGCGCTATTTGATCGATCGCCGCCCTATTCCGGCCTTGGCCTTGCATACCGATACTTCAACCTTAACCGCTGTGGGCAACGATTATGGCTATGATCAGGTGTTTTCGCGCCAAGTCAAAGCCCATATGAACCCAGGGGATGTCTTGGTTTGTCTGACCACCAGTGGCAATTCAGTCAATGTGATCAAGGCTGCCGAAGTTGCTCGTGAACTGGGCAACCCCGTTCTGGCCTTGCTTGGTGGCGATGGTGGCAAGATTTTGCCATTGTGCGATCATGCTTTGGTTGTGCCATTCAAGTTGCCCTATTTGGTGCAAGAAATTTCGATGGTCGTCGGCCATTTGTTATGCGACCTGACTGAACAAGCTTTATTTGCCAAATAACGAGCTTGATCGACGCAATGGCGCAGAGATTGTGATGATCTCTGCGTTTTTTAATTAAATTTTATAGTTGAGATAGACCAATGAGCCAACCAGCCGTGTTTATTGATCGTGATGGTACGATCAATGTTGAAGTTAATTATCTGCATCAGCCCGAATTGGTTCAGCTTGAGCAAACTGTTGGTCAAGCGATCGCTCGTTTGAATCAAGCTGGATTTTTGGTGTTGGTCGTGACCAATCAATCAGGAATTGCTCGTGGCTATTATCGCGCTGAGGATATGCATTTGGTCCATCAGCGGATTAGTGAATTGTTACAGCCCTTTAATGCCCATATTGATGCTTGGTATTATTGCCCGCATCATCCTGAGGTAACGGGCGATTGTGCTTGTCGCAAACCCAATTTGGGTATGTTCGAGCAAGCTCAAGCCGAATTCGCGATCGATCTCAGTCGTTCGTGGATGATTGGCGATAAGCTGCTCGATGTGCAAGCAGGCATCAATTTGGGCGTACCCGCAATTATGGTGGCAACTGGCTACGGCACACAGCATCAACACGATTTGCCTGAGCATGCTATGCTGGTCGCAAATCTTAATGCTGCTGTCGATTTGATTGTGCAGGAGTAAGTATGCAACCCCAAGCACCGCAACCACTTCAACCACCACCAGTTCAAATCGTACCACCATGGATGATCTCAGCCACCTTCGATTTGCCAGGCTTCCGAGTTGTGCAAAATCGTGGGATTGTACGGGGCATTGTGGTACGTTCGCGCTCGGTTTTTGGCACAATTGGCGCATCATTTCAAACCCTGGTTGGCGGCAATATTACCATTTGGTCGAAGCTATGTGAGCAAACTCGCATGGAAGCCTTCGAAATTATGTCGTTGCATGCCGCCGAAATTGGGGCAAACGCGATTATTGCGATGCGCTACGATGCCACCGAAATTAGCACTGGCGTGACTGAAGTGCTGGCCTATGGTAGTGCCGTAATTGTTGAACCAATTCGTTAAGCCAAAATCAGCCAAGCTATTGCTCATGCTAGCTTGGCTTTTTTGTAAATAATTGCTTAAGCGTATTCCAAAGCAGCTCGGCTCCCACAAAGATGAAAAATGGCACAGCCCATATCCCATTAACGAACAACCATGTAGACCGCCAAATAAAGCGGTGGTCGGCCATCAAGCTCTCAACGCTGCTGCCAACATACAGACGCGGGGCATTTTCGATTGCGCTATAGCCATGAGTATCAAGGTTTTTGGTGATCGCGGTCTGTTGTGGATTTTGATTGGTTGGTTTTGAGATCAGCGCTGCCTTGATTGGTTGCTGCCACTCTTCACATTCATATTCAAAATAGCCACCACAGACGGCCCATGCTGGAACTGGCTGGTCGGGCTGCCAATCGGGGCTGGTCAGCGGCGCAACGCTAATCGCATGCCAGGTTGTGCTTGAGCGGCGAGCATCGCTGGTAGTGTAAGCAAAGGTTACACCATATTCATGTTGCACAACTGCTTGCTCCAACGTGAAGATCATGGCTTCGGGATGTTGGCTGATTTGCTCAGCCCGAATGTTGTCAATTTGAACTTGACCATAATACAGGCGTTCGCTACTTGTACCAATCGCTGTGCCGATCAGCGTGCCAATATTCAACAAACAGATCACGCCCAACAGTGTATGATTGATCCAGCGATGGCTGAGGCGAACAAACAGGAAAATACTGGCGATTCCAGCAATAACACCGAGTAGATAGGACGCTGACTCGCCCAGCCAAAAACCAATTGCCCCACCCAGAACTGCACACCACAAACCAAACAGTATCCCTACTATCAACGTGCGCCCAAAGTTTAGCCATTGAATTTTCATCATTTGTTCCTTATCTATTTATTGCGCAACCAACGCCATGTAAAGCGTACACAACCGATCAGCACAATTGGCACGGCCCAGACCAAAACCATGATGATCCACACGAATAGCCATTGCCAGCGTTTGGCGGTGTTGAAGCTATTCGAGCCTGAGCCAACTTCTAGCATTGAAGCGTTGTTTAGCTCTACATAATCGTATGTGGCAAGGTTTGTGAGCTTGGCAACGGTGTATTTATCAAGGTACAGTTCTTCGGGCAACGCGCCATTACGAATCGGCTCATCCCAATCGTAGCAAGCGATGTTGTAATCGGCATTGCAAGCGGCCCAAGCAGGCACAGGGTCACCATATTGCCAATCGCTGGTGGTCAGTGGCGCAAGACTGTAGTAACTGTAGGTGATGCGTGAGCTTTTGCGATCTTTGCTGGCAACTTTGTGGACGGTGGCATAGTTGGTTTGTACCACAGCATCATTGAAGTAAAAGATTGCACCATTTGGATAATAGGGGATTTCGGCAGCAGTAATGTTGTTGATAGTTTCTTTGCCAGCGGTATAGCGCATATAGCGCCAGCCCATGCCTGCAAACATCAAAATAACCACATGCCAGATAATAATCATGCCTGCGAAACTACTACTAATACGGCCATCAGTAGCGCCAGCCCAATAGGCACTAATGCCCAGCCAAGCGATGCCAAGCAGCGCAAATGACCATGGCGGTGGCGTAAGAAACCCCAGAATTCCGCCGATAACCACGCATAAAACGCTGTTGTAAAACCCTGCCGCTAGATGAAAGCCTAAACTGCGCCATGAATCAAACATGCTCTGGCTCCTTTCGCTGCATTGCTGTGTGCTAGGTACGCAGCTAGCTAGCAAGGGTTTTAGTGTACTAGGCGATCACTGGTTGGGGGAATAGCACAAAAACACCGTTGGAATGGCTCCAACGGTGTTTTGTTGATTGAACTTTTGGGCTATTGCTTAGACGTTTTCCTCGTCTTCGTCGGTGCCTAAGAGTTCGCTCAGGGTTGGTTTACGACCTTCTTCAGCTTGCAAACGAGCCATGGCTTGGGCAAACAAGTCATCCTTTGGTCCATTGCCACTGTCGATGTTGGTGACAGCGTTCAAGGCTTCGTCGAATGAGCGTGGTGGCGCGGGCTTGGGTTCGCTCATCACTGCTGGCGCAGGCGTTGCTGCTGGAACTTCGCGATCAGCGGGAGTGCTGGTGATTTGGGCAACCCGCAAGGCGGCTTCTTCAGCCAATTTGCGCCGTTGCTCCATCCCCGTACCAGCTGGAATCAGCTTGCCGATAACCACGTTTTCTTTCAAGCCACGCAGGTAATCGATCTTGCCATTGACGGCAGCTTCAGTCAGCACGCGCGTGGTTTCTTGGAACGAGGCCGCCGACAAGAATGAGTCGGTTGACAACGAGGCCTTGGTAATCCCCAACAAAACTGGCACTGCCAATGCTGGGTCACCACCTTGGCTCACAATCGAAGCATTGATCCGATTGAGTTCGTGGAGTTCGACCAATTCGCCTGGCAAGAGTTCAGTATCGCCTGGCTCTTCGATGCGTACCCGTCGCAACATTTGGCGCACAATCACTTCAATGTGCTTATCGTTGATCCCCACACCTTGCGAACGATAGACCTTTTGGGCTTCGTTGGTCAGGTATTCTTGAACTGCTTCGCGACCACGCAATTGCAGCATTTCTTGAGGGTCAGATGAGCCTTCGGTCATTTGTTGGCCAACTTGCACCAAATCGCCATCTTTGACCCGCAAACGAGCAGCGTGGGCAATCACTTCTTCATGTTCTTCGATGTCTTTGGCTTGAATTACCAAGCGATCATCGTCAACATAGACGTTGCCAGCTAGGCCTGCGACCAATGGTGCACGACCATCGCCATCGACATTGCTTTCGGCCAAGAGGTTGCCAATTTCGACAGCATCGCCGTTTTTGACCACCACGCGGTAATCTTTGGGCAACATTTGCTCGTCGGTATAGACTTCCTCAGAGACGATCCGCAAGCGCCGAATGCCTTCTTCTTCGCGCACAATCTGGACACGGCCAGCAATCTGAGCCAGCACCGCTTTCCCTTTCGGAATCCGGGCTTCGAAGATTTCTTGCACCCGTGGCAAACCTTGGGTGATGTCGGTATCAGTTGCCACACCACCAGTGTGGAACGTCCGCAGGGTCAGCTGCGTCCCTGGCTCACCAATCGATTGCGCCGCGATAATCCCGACAGCTTCGCCAATTTCGACCATCTTGCCAGTGGCAAGGTTGCGGCCATAGCACTTGCGACAAATGCCATAATCGGCGTTACAGGTCAGTACCGAACGGACATAAATGCCAAATTCAGCTTGAGCCTCTTTGTCCAACGATTTCAGCACATTCGCAATGTGCTTGCCATCGTCTTCTAAGATTTCGCTATCGGTATCGAAAATGACTTCACCAGTCACGGGATTAGTGACCGGAGCCACCGTCACGCGGCCAACGATCCGATCTTCGACCGAGGCCAAAATATCGCGACTGACCCGAATCCACATACCTTCGGTTGTGCCACAATCTTCGATCGTCACGATCACATCTTGGGCCACGTCCACCAAACGGCGGGTCAAGTAACCAGCGTCGGCTGTCCGCAAGGCGGTATCAGCCAAACCTTTCCGACCACCGTGGGTTGAGATGAAGTACTCGATAACGCTCAAGCCTTCGCGGAAGTTGGCGGTAATCGGCAATTCGATAATCCGTCCGGTTGGGTCAGTGGTCAAGCCCCGCATCCCCGCCATCTGGCGAATTTGCTCGACGTTACCACGCGCACCCGAGGTTGACATCATCGAAACTGGCCCGAATGGATTCAATGAGCGTTGAACTTCAACCTTGATTTGGTTGGTAGCATCGAGCCACGCCGTAACCACTTCACGATAGCGCTCGTCGTCGGTAATCAAACCACGACGTTGCATCTTTTCGATGTCTTGCACTTTCTTGTAGGTTTCTTGCACAATTGCATCTTTGGTATCAGGCACTTCTACGTCCGAAGCCGAGAAGGTCATCCCGCCCAAGGTCGCGTGCTTGAAGCCCAAGGCCTTGATCCGGTCGGCCAAACGCGCCGTCCGTTCTGAGGCATAGAAACGCAACAGCGATTCTTCCGAGGTTTCAGGGCCGAAACGTTCAATTAATTCTTGATACACGTCGGCGATGATGTTCTCGCGCTGTGAGTGGAAGCGATAGCAGTCGGCGATCAAGGCTTTCAATCCCGATTTGCCAACCAAGAAGTTGCGATAGTGCAATGGTGAGCGATAGCCGTTTTCGCCAGCTTTTGGCTCGCCTTGGTAGCGCAACGCATTGTTGAAGATGATCCGCCCAACGCTGGTTTCGATCAAAACGCGTGGCGTAACGCCATCCAACGATGGCAATTCCTTTTCACGCAAATCGCTGCCTGGCAGAATGTAATCTTCGATCACAATCCAAACAGGTGCTTGAATATGTACAACACCATTGGTGTAGGCCAACAAAGCTTCGTCAATTGACCCAAAGCGCTTGCCGCCACCCTTAGCCCCAGGTCGAACTTGGGTCAGGTAGAAACAACCCAACACGATGTCTTGCGATGGCGTAATAATTGGGTCGCCAGTTGCCGGTGACAACAGGTTGTAGGTTGAAATCATACGACGACGGGCTTCTTCTTGGGCTTTGCGCGACAATGGTACGTGCACAGCCATTTGGTCGCCGTCAAAGTCGGCGTTGAATGCGGCACACACCAAGGGGTGCAATTGAATCGCCGAGCCTTCGATCAGCTTGGCTTCAAAGGCTTGAATCGACAAACGGTGCAGCGAAGGCGCACGGTTCAGCAATACCAAGTAGTCTTTGATGACTTCTTCGAGCACATCCCACACTTCGGGGCGAACCCGCTCAACGAAGCGCTTGGCTGATTTGATGTTGTGGGCAAAGCCTTTATCGACCAAGCGGCGCATGACGAATGGCTTGAACAATTCCAAGGCCATTTTCTTGGGCAAACCACATTGGTGCAATTGCAGGGTTGGTCCGACCACAATCACCGAACGGCCTGAGTAGTCAACCCGCTTACCCAAGAGGTTTTGGCGGAAGCGGCCTTGCTTGCCTTTGAGCATATCGCTCAGGCTCTTAAGGCGATGCTTGCCCTTGCCACTGACTGGGCGGCCACGGCGACCGTTGTCGATCAAGGCATCAACCGCTTCTTGCAACATACGTTTTTCGTTGCGCACGATGATTTCAGGAGCGTTCAACTCCATCAAGCGCTTGAGCCGGTTGTTGCGGTTGATCACCCGTCGATACAGGTCGTTCAAGTCAGAGGTCGCAAACCGACCACCATCAAGCTGGACCATCGGGCGCAAATCTGGTGGAATCACTGGCAAGACGGTCATAATCATCCATTCAGGACGATTGCCGCTCTTGCGGAATGCTTCAACCACGCGCAGCCGTTTGGTGGCTTTCTTGCGGCGTTGACCCGATGAGCTTTGGACTTCGGCTTGCATTTGGTTCGACAATTCGTCGAGATCAACCATCGATACGATGTCGCGCACCGCGCCAGCACCCATATCAGCCTTGAAGGTGTAGGGCGCTAAATCACGCAGAATCCGATATTCGTTTTCCGAAATAATCCGGTGCAACTGAATATCATCCAAGCGATCAAGCTTGTCTTTTTCTTCTTTGTTGAGATCTTCAAGCTGTTTGATCAAGGCCGTGGTTAGCCGTTCTTGTTCAGCATCAGCCACCGATTGGCGTTGATCACGCTCGCCGTCGGCCAACAAGCGCACGTTTTCAATCTCGTATTCGCGGCGTTGTTCAAGCTTTTCGCGCTCTTGATCGATCAGTTGTTCGAGCTGTTCCAAGCTGCGTTCGCGCACTGGCTCGTTTTCTTCGAGCAGCACCGTGCCACGATAAACAATATCTTCATCGGCTAGTGCGTCGATGCCGATCAGTTCTTCGAGGTGTTCGCGCAATGCATTGGCTTCATCTTCGATTTCTTGGCGTTGGCGGGCAAATTGTTCATGCGTTCGCTCCAACGTGCCTTCCATGGCATTATCCATCGCCGCAAGGTCTTTGCTTAAACGGGTTGCCTTTTCGCCACGTTGTTCGATAATTTTTTCTTCGAGATCTTTGCGCCGCACGCCAAAGTCGGTCTTCATTTGCTCACGTACATTGCCCAATGCCAGATCATCGACATCGGTGATAATATACGAGGCAAAATAAAGCACTCGCTCAAGATTACGTGGCGAGATATCTAAAAGTAAACCCAAACGCGATGGTGTGCCTTTAACAAACCAAATATGCGATACAGGCGAGGCAAGTTTGATATGACCCATGCGATCGCGTCGCACTTTGGATCGGGTGACTTCTACGCCACATTTATCGCATACAATGCCCTTATAACGCACACGTTTGTACTTCCCACAGTAACATTCCCAATCGCGGGTAGGTCCGAAGATTTTTTCACAGAACAAGCCATCGCGTTCAGGACGCAGAGTTCTATAATTAATCGTCTCTGGTTTGGTTACTTCACCGTGCGACCAGCTCAGGATATCTTCTGGTGAAGCGAGACTGATACGAATTGCATTGAATTCATTGATTTCGAGCATGGTTGAACGCTCCTCGGTTAAGGAAGATAGTTTGCAAAATGCAAGCGCATCTTCTCGGTAATTGTTCCCCGCTCAGGCGACTTCTTTGGTTGCCATTGCTCAAATTGCTGCGCGATAGCAGCCTTACGTGCTAGCATCAGGCTATTATTATGATACAGCCATATTGCTAAACACTTAGCACGAATTGTGCTCCACTTGATGTAATAATTATTGCGATTATGGCTAATATTTGGTGCTGGAATTCCAGTCATTAATTCAATACATCTACCTGTTTCCAGCAGTAACTGCTGAGAACCAGAGTAAATTTGAATGACAGGCCGATCTCCATTCCAAACTAAGGTACCGTCACCATCAATAAACCCACGAATAAAATCCACGAGATATTCGGTTGGTACATTAGGAAAGCCTATAACATGCGATTTATTTGGAATTCCCCCAAGATTGAGTAGATCGTGATACAAGCCTTGATTGCAAATAACCATTTCGTGACAGGTTGATTCTTTACGTACTTGACGCAAAGCTGTTGTCGCACCCATAGCATCGGCAATTGCTTGTAAGTGTTCTATATCAATACTAGCGATCTGAACAAAATGACCACCAGTGTTGGAATGAATTCGCATATATCCATCAGCCCACCAATAGCCTAGAACATAGGCCATGGTTGGTGACCATGTGCGAAAGAAAGGATTGCTAGCAGCAGGTCGAGCCATGGTTAGCACCGTGCGATAGAGAGGCGGTAGTTCACGTCATTGGGAACTACCGCGAGAGCAATGGATCGCAACCGAAGTTTAGAGTTCGCCTTTTTCCATCCCCGACAGGTTGATGCCGTCGAGTGAGATTAAGTCATCGGCTTCGCTATCGGTTAGCTCAACCGGGCGTTCATCAGCGGTCAACACATCGACCGACAGACCAAGCGATTGCAACTCTTTGATCAAGACCTTGAACGATTCAGGTACGCCGGCTTCGTTGATTGGATCGCCCTTGACGATCGCCTCATACGTTTTGACCCGACCAACCACGTCGTCGGACTTGACCGTGAGCATTTCTTGGAGAATGTAAGCAGCGCCATAGGCTTCGAGCGCCCAAACTTCCATTTCACCAAAGCGCTGACCACCGAACTGAGCCTTACCGCCGAGTGGCTGTTGAGTCACCAAGCTGTAAGGGCCAGTTGAGCGAGCGTGGATCTTATCTTCCACCAAGTGCGCCAACTTGAGCATATATTTGTAACCGACGGTCACTGGATTATCGAATTTCTCGCCAGTGCGGCCATCGTAGAGATCGATCTTGGCATCGGATGGCAGGCCTGATTCAGCGAGAGCTTTGATAATATCCTCATCGCGTGCGCCGTCGAAGACTGGCGTGGCGATACGGAAGCCCAAGCGTGAAGCAGCCCAACCCAAGTGAGTTTCCAAAATCTGGCCGATGTTCATGCGGCTTGGCACCGCCAACGGATTCAAGACGATATCAACAGGCGTGCCATCGGGTAAGAATGGCATATCTTCGATTGGCAGCACGCGGCTGACCACGCCTTTATTGCCGTGGCGGCCTGCCATCTTATCGCCTGGGCTGATTTTGCGCTTTTGACAGAGCATCACCCGCACCGTTTGATTGACACCGACAGGCATTTCAGTTGTTTCGTCGCGGGTAAAGACCTTGACATCAATGACTTTACCTTTGACCCCGTTGGGAACGCGCAAGCTACTATCTTTAACTTCGCGGGCCTTTTCACCGAAGATAGCTCGCAAGAGCCGTTCTTCAGCGGTCAGGTCAGTTTCGCCCTTGGGTGTGATTTTGCCAACCAAAATATCGTTTGGCTGAACATCAGCACCAACATAGATAATCCCGCGTTCGTCCAAGTTTTTAAGGCTATCTTGGCCGACGTTAGGAATATCGCGGGTAATTTCTTCGGGGCCAAGTTTGGTATCGCGAGCTTCGACTTCATATTTTTCAATGTGAATCGAAGTGAAAATATCTTCGCGTACCAAGCGTTCGCTAACCAAAATCGCGTCTTCGAAGTTCCCACCTTCCCAAGGCATGTAGGCCACGAGAATATTTTGGCCAAGCGCTAGCTCGCCATTTTGGGTCGAAGAACTATCGGCAATTACCTCGCCAGCCCGAATTTTATCGCCAATAAAGACGCTTGGGCGTTGGTTGATACAGGTATCTTGGTTCGAGCGCAAGAACTTGAGCAATGGATAGGTGCGTTCAGTGCCATCGTTTTCGCGAACCAAAATGCGTTCGCTATTCGATGAAAGCACCACAGCATCGGCACGAGCCACAACCACCTGACCTGAGTCGCGGGCGGCTTTGTGCTCCATGCCAGTACCGATAATTGGCGCATCAGGGCGCAACAACGGCACAGCTTGGCGCTGCATGTTCGAACCCATCAAGGCACGGTTTGCGTCGTCGTGTTCCAAGAACGGAATCAACGCGGTTGAAACACTGACCACCTGCTTGGGCGAAACGTCCATATAATCGACCGAGGCGATTGGAGCTTGGACGAAATCTTCAGCATGGCGGCATGAAACCGTTGGGTCGATAAAGCGGAAGCGTTCGTCAAGCAAAGCGTTAGCTTGGGCAATGATGAACTTATCTTCTTCATCGGCTGGCAAATAGTCGGTTTCATTGGTGACAACTGGGTGAATTTTGATTGCACGTAAGGGCAAATCGGCAATTTTGGTTGCCAAGGCGCGGTCAATTTCTGAACCAGCTTCGGCAATCAAATCGCCAGTCGCTGGGTTGACAATATCTTCACGCAGCAATTGTCCATTGAGCACACCGATCGCAATGATTTTGGCTAATTCAGCATCGACCCGTGCCCCAGCGCGAGCGATCAACTCGCCAGTGCTGAGGTGGCGCACATCGCGGGTAGTCATGCCACGTTCAAGCCAGAGCGGGGCATTATCAACTTCGCGATAGACACGGCGATAGGGCGTTTCAAGGAAGCCCATTTCGTTAACCCGTGCAAAGGTTGACATCGTACCGATCAGACCGATGTTTGGACCTTCAGGCGTTTCAACCGGGCAGATCCGGCCATAGTGCGAGTGGTGAACGTCGCGAACCTCAAAGCCTGCACGGTCGCGGCTCAGACCACCAGGGCCAAGCGCTGAAAGGCGGCGTTTGTGGGTCAACTCAGCCAATGGATTGGTTTGATCCATGAACTGGGAAAGTTGCGAACCGCCGAAGAACTCGCGCATAGCGGCAACCACAGGCCGGATATTGATCAAGCCATTGGGAGTTGCAGCTTCTGGTTCTTGCAACGACATGCGTTCTTTGATCACCCGTTCCATACGCAGCAAACCGACGCGGAATTGGGTTTGAATCAATTCGCCGACAGTCCGCACGCGGCGGTTACCGAGGTGGTCAATATCATCGGGGTTGCCAATCCCATTATTGAGATCGATCAAGCGCTCGACGATTTTGAACAAATCGGCTTTGCTGAGCACGCGCATGGTTAGGCTGGGAATTTCTTGGCCTTCGAAGAGGCGGCTTTTTTCCCACAGATTGCGATTTAATTTATAGCGACCGACTTTGCCCAAGTCGTAGCGGCGGGCGTTGAACAGCAAGGTTTCCAATAACGAACGGGCGTTATCGACAGTTGCTGGATCGCCTGGGCGCAAGCGCTTGTACAATTCCATAATCGCTTCTTTGGCATTGGTTGATGGATCTTTATCCAAGGTTGAAGCGATATATTGGTGGTCGCGGTTAACATCGACATTGGCGAATAAGGCGATAACGTCTTCATTCAGCCCACATTGATCGAGTGGTTTATCGCCAAATAAGCCGAGCACCGCGCGGATCAAGATCGTGACTGGCAACTTACGTTTGCGGTCAACCTTGACCGAAAGCACATCGCGCTTATTCGTTTCAAACTCCAGCCAAGCACCACGGTTGGGGATCAACTTAGCACTGTGGAGCGAACGACCGCTGGTTGGCTCTTTTTCTTCCTTGAAATACACGCCAGGTGAGCGAATCAACTGCGACACAACAACCCGTTCTGCGCCGTTGATCACAAACGTCCCATTATTGGTCATCAATGGGAAGTCACCAAGGAAGATATCGCTTTCCTTGATTTCACCGGTAGTTTTGACCTTCAAGCGCACGCGAACCCGCAGGGGGGCGGCGTAGGTCATATCACGTTCACGGCACTCAAATTCGTTATAGCGGGGTTCGCCGAACTCATAATCGCTAAACGAAAGCTCTAGGTTTTTGCCCGTGAAATCGTCGATGGGATTAATTTCATCGAACAATTCACGTAGCCCTTCACGTTGAAACCAGCGAAACGAATCGATCTGGGTTTCGATCAACTTCGGTAATTCAATCGCATCGGTAATGCGAGCAAAACTCCGACGTGATGCGATCATCGCACGACCTTGGTCATCGCGGAAGATACTGGACGTGATCAGCGGTGGCAGGATAACAGTTGACTGAACTTGCGGCATCAGCTTCGCTCCCTAGCCCCGCAAAAGCACAAAATGCTCACCTCCAAACACCCGTAGTCAAAAATGCGACTTGTGGTTGTCCGGCTGCGAGTTTGACTGCTTTTGGCGGCAGCGCAACGAAAAATACGCCCAATGGCGTGGTATTGGTTTAAGTTCTTGGCGTGGATCGAAAGCCTCGTCCAAACACTACGAAAAGCTATTTTTGCAAAAGGAGATTATAGCACCAACGGTTGGAGGTGTCAAGAGACAATACGAGGTTTAAACTTGCGGGCATTATACTCTCGCGCTCGGTAGAAGTCAACCCCTTTTTTTAGAAATTCGCACAAATGTTTTGAATTCTAAAAAAGGGGTTGGTTTTTTAGGCGTTGGCAAGCCATTCACGGGCAAATTGGGCATCGCGGCCAATCTGGGCCACCAGTTGTTCGATGCCAGCAAATTTTTGTTCGCCGCGAATATGTTGTAAAAAGCTAACTCGCAACGGGCGACCATAAATATCTTCGTTGAAATCAAATAAATGAGCTTCAACTGCGCGACCAAGCACGCCAAAAGTTGGCCGCACGCCGATGTTGGTCACAGCGCCAAAACTACGCCGATCATCAAGCAACTGAACCTTGCAAACATAAACACCATCAGCGGGCAACGTATGATTACTGGCAATTTGCACATTGGCGGTTGGAAAGCCAATCTTGCGCCCACGCTGATCGCCTGGTATAACCGTGCCTTGCAAGCTAAATGCCCGCCCAAGATAATGATTGGCAGTTTGGACATCGCCAGCAGCTAAACTAGTGCGAATCGCAGTTGAGCTAACAATCTCGCCATCAAGCGTCCAGTAGGGAATTGGCTCGACCGTAAATCCCAACTCTTGGCCAAACTCCTGCAAAACCGGAATTGTGCCAGTGCCGCGATGACCAAGCTTGAAATCTGGGCCAACCCACAATTCACGAACTGGCACATGATTCAAGAGCAATTGTAAAAAAGCCTTGGGGCTAAGCTGCGAGGTAGCATGGGTGAACGGCAACACCGCCAGCAAATCGATGCCTAGCTCTTGCATTAATGCTGCTCGCTCATTGATTGTGGTTAAGTAGCGAATCTCACGCTCAGGCCGCAAAATCTCATCAGGATGCGGATCGAAGGTCAAGACCGCGCTATGGCAATTGTGCTGGCGAGCGCGTTCGACCAAACGGCGCAGGAGTTGTTGATGGGCTTGATGCACGCCATCAAATTTGCCAATAGTTAAGAGCGTTGGAGTTTGATAGTGCACGCTGGCAAGTTCAGCAAAATGCATGGCCTGGTTCCAATTCATAAAGTTGCCAATATCGCCTCACAAGATACCATTGTCATTGGTAAATAGCAAAGGTTGCGAGGGATCAGGGGGTTAGGGATCAGGGGCTAGGATGTTTTAACCCAGAGGCGCAGAGTTGGCGAAGGATGAAGGATGAAGGATGCGGGGATGAAAATAGGTGAGTTTGGGTAAGGTTTTAGGGGTAAGGATTGTCAGCGATCCCTCACCCCCTAGCCCCCGCTCCCGCACGCGAGGCGAGGGGGAACCGTCCATCATGATGATAGGGAACGCCCCTCGCCCGCCGCAGTGGGCGAGGGGTTGGGGGTGAGGGACTATACCTTCAATTTCCTTAATAATAGTTGTAAGAATAAGTTTATGCTTTGGATTTATGGCGCAACAACATACCACCAAGCGTAATCAGCCAAAATTGCCAAAGGCTGCCGCTGACCGTCAACATTGGCCCAGCACTAATACCGTAGAGTTCGATTAGCGAAACCAACACACTGGCGGCGGCGATCAGCCCGCTATAGCCCAGCCAGCGCGGCAATGTTGTTTGGCGTAGAATCGTCAAGGCTACGCCCGCCGTCCATAAACCACCAAACAAGGCCACGCCAATTTGCTCGCCAACACCGCCAGCATAATTATTGAAACTAGTGTAAATCACTTCGATGGTGGCGCGTAGGTTAGGATCGCTGGTGGCGCTATATTGTTCGGCAAGGGTTGGCATCATCAACAACCAGCGCCCAATCCCCAGCAATTTGGCAAAGCCTGCCAACATACCCAAGCCAGCCGTAACCCGCATCAAGGCGCTTTCGCTCGCCAGAATTTGCCATAGTAGCAAAGCGATCGGAATAAGCATAGTTGCCGAAAGGAAATAGGCCGTATAGCCGAGTGCAACTGCCGAGCGTTCTTGTAGAATCAAGGGCAACGATTGCGAAGCTGGATTATCGAGACTGGCAGGCCAATCGATTGCGCTGCTGAGCACCAAAAAGGCAACTAGAAACACGCTAAATTGAGCGAAAAGTAATCCGGCTGCCCAGCGATAGGTGCTGGTCATGCTTCGTTCAGTTTGGTTGGTTGTAGGATAGGCTTTGGTGGCGATCATCTTAATTCCTTTCATTATCTCGTAGTTTGATTGGTAGTTGTAATTCAATTACCGCTGGCTCTTGAATGCCGCCTTGAGCATTGTGGGCTGGCCCTGAACGATGAAATTCGCGCAGTGGCCCAATCATTTCGTAGTTGTGCAAGCCAACCCAGCCCAACAGCGCCAAAGCGGCGGCGTGAATTTCGCTAAAACTGCCTTCGAAAGCGAGGGTTGCGGCCAATTCGAGGCTAGGCAGGGTTTGAAACTTGATGTTGCTATCGGGCAATTGAGCCATATTGTGCTCGGCCAAACTGACTGCTACTTCGACTCCAATATCGGTTTCGATAAACTCCTCGTTGTGATAGATCGTAATTTCTTGGGCAAGGATTGGAATGCGCTGCTGTTGCACTTGTTGATACAGCGATGCATAAAGCCGATGACAGTAATAACCCATTTGATCAAGGCTTGGTACAATCGCTCGCATGCTGACAATCGGCTCAGCAGCGGTCGATTTGAGCATCATGGCATAGGGCCATGGCTCTTGTTCATGTTCAATTTGGGCCAAGCGAGCACTGACTTCGGCTAGTTGGGCTTGCTTTTTGGCCAGTTCAGCAGTTAAGCGGGCTTCTTGCAGGCGCAACATCCCACGCAGTTGATCAGCCGAAAGATCATCGTGGTTCAATAATTCGCCGATTTGTTGGAGACTTAGCCCCAGGCCATTGAGTGCCACAATGCGATGCAGCCGTGGCAATTGCTCAACTGAGTAGTAACGATAGCCAGTCCATTGATCAATTTGGTTGGGAATGAGCAAGCCTAATTTGTCGTAATGGCGTAGCATCCGCACCGAAACTTGAGCCAAACGCGAAAATTCACCAATCTTGAACATAGCAACCATCCTTGTAAATCTGATGTCGTTGATGCTACACCCTATCACAGTGGCAGAGTCAAGCAGCAATTTTTAAAATAGATTTACAGTGTAAGGAGTTTGAATTATGGCAATCACTATCGATCGGCTGGGGGTTGGCGACGAGGCGATTATTCAACAATTGGCTTTGGATGATGCGCTATTTGGGCTTGAACCTGAAACTGATGAACCACTGACCGCGCTTGATGATCAAGCGGCACGCCAATTTTTGGCCAATCCAGCGGTGTTATATTGGGTCGCGCGTGAGGCTGAAATCATTACGGGCTTTTTGTACTGTGTGGTTGTGCCGTTGCGCTCAGGCGAAGGTAGTGAGGTCTTGCTCTACGAAATTGGCGTGCATCACCACTGGCGGCGTAAAGGCATCGGTCAAGCCCTCTTGCAAACAATGGAAGCATGGATGCGCGAACAGACGATAAGCGCGGTTTGGGTGCTAGCTGATAATCCTGAAGCCGCAAGTTTTTATCAGGCCTGCGGCTTTGAGGTTGAGCATGAGCAACCCACATACTTGGTTAAGAACGTAAAGTCTGGGGAGCGGTTGTTGGGGAGCGGGGATCGGAATTTCACGCAGAATGAATAATATTGGCCACGAAGAAACACAAAGAATAGTTCTTCGTGCTCTTCGTGGCCTTCGTGGATCAAAGCTTATTGCCTGCGGGCACGATTTTTGGCGGCGCGGAGCCGTTCGAGTGGATCTTCGGCTTCATCAACGGCTTTGGTTGGATTGTTTGGTGTACTTGGTAATGGCGTAGTTGCTGGGTTTTCTTTGGGCTTAACTTCGCGCTCGCTCTTATCGCTGAACATTTGCTGGCGGGCACGCCCCTTGGCTCCCTGCAAACTGTTCATTGTGGCAGTTGGGGCGGCAGCAATCGTTTGGCGCTCTTTGCGAGCTGCTTGCAAGGCGGCAAAATCTTTGCGGCGCAAGTTGAGGCGGCGAATTGCGATATCAAGCAACAGCAACACCAAAGCTGCAAACAACAAGCCCAAATCAATAGGCGTAGCGCGGCGCACTGCATCCAGCGTATGATCAAACGCTTGCATTGGTTGGCTCAAGCTGCGGCCCGCAGTGGCTTTGGCCAAAGTGCTCAGCAATTCAGGGTTAGATTGGCCTTGGCGATATTCTGGCGAGTAGGGAACAATCAAGCCCAAGGTGCGGGCAAAGGCTGGCTTGCCGTTTGCATCATTGCCGATCACCTGAATCAAATAGGTGCCAGCAATTGGGCTAGCCACCCGTGCGCGATATTGGCCAGGCCCAACTTCAGCCAAGGTTGCATCAATCGCCTCGCCAGTTGGCCCGATCAAACGAGCATTGACGTTCATCGCAGTTTGTGGATTGCCCTTCTCGTCGTTGGCAACAATATCAATTTGCACGTCGCTGCCAATTAACGAGGCCTCACCACTGACATTATCGTTGCTGATACGTGGCAAAAGCCAACCAACCAACTGCGCCGTGAAGCGTGGAAATTCTTCCCATGTGACCCAGTTTGAGGCCCATTTGCCCTTGAGATCGCTCGTCCAAGCGATGCTCCGGCCAAGCCCATATTGCCATTGGGCCAAAATGGGAGAGCCATCGCTGGCAGTCAAAATAACTTGAGCGTTATCTTTTTCGACTGTGCCGTTATAGCCCAACAAGCTTGGCAAGCCTTCTTGCAAATCGGCCAGCACCGGGCTATCGCCAGCATAAGCCGGGGTAAATTGTTCTTCAACGATATAAGTGCCAACCGCCTGAATCGTTTCTTGCAAGAAGATTTGCGGCACTTCTTCCATCACGCGGGCTGGATAATAACGTCCACCACCCAGCTCAGCATAGCGTTGCAAAGCGTTATCCGAGCCATTACCTGCTGCAACCACCGAGAGCGTAATGCCATCTTTGTTCATATTTTCGGCGATTGATCCGATATCGGTAGCATGGCCCCAACCATCGGTCAGCAAAATCGCATGTTTGATTTTAGCATCGCTCTGGCGCAATTGCTCATAGGCAGCGTTCATGCCACTAACCACGTTAGTTTGGCCGCTTGGTGGCACAGGAGCCAAAGCCGCGACAACATCATCTTGGCTGGGCACTTTATCGAGTTCAATCGTCCAATGCGCCGAATCATCAAAGGTCACGACACCCAATTTATCGTCTTTGCCCAGCACCGCAGCGGCTTGAGCCACCGCTTCTTTGGCAATATCGATTTTGCGCGTGCCACCACCTTCACGCGCCGCCATATCGCCACCGTTACAGTGACAAGCATCCATACTGCCCGATTTGTCGATGATAAACACCAAAGCAATATCAGGGCGTTGTTGGCGATTGCGCACATCCATATTGACGGGCAAGGCTTCTTCGATGGGGGTGGCCGTGTAGCCACCCACGCCAAAACTTTGGCGACCGCCGATCATTGCCAAGCCACGCCCAAGGTCGCCAACATACGAGCGTAATAATTTTTGGGTATCTTGATCGATATCGCGCGACGGCACATTCAGCAACAAGACTGCTTCATAATCGCTCAATGCTGCTAAATCGGTGGGCAAGCCAGTGGCTGGAACAACGACTGGTACAAGGTTGGCAGCTTCGAGTGCTGGCTTGAGCGCACTTGCATCGCCGACTTCGCCTTCAACCAGCAGCACCTTGGGCGGGCCACCAATTTGCACCAACGAAGCCGCCACATTATTTTGGGCACGCGTATCGCTGGTTGGCACAACTTGGGCACTATAGCGATGGAAGCCTTGATCGTTGACAACGAGCGTTGTGGTAAAGCTACTCGTGCCAACTGGTAGATTGATCGCTTCTTCCAGTACAATTTGCTCATCGGCTCGCCAGCGCAATTGGGCTGATTGGGCGGTATTACTTTCAATCGTGGCGATCAACTGAATTTCTTGGCCTGAACGGGCGGCTGATGGTGCCCGAAAGGCACTAATTGCCACTTCGGGGTTGCCTTGGCCAATGCCTGTTGGCACAATATCAATTGGCACATTGCGGCGTTGCGCCAGTGGGATCATCTCCAAGGCGCGGCCACTGTTCTCGCCACCATCAGAGAGCAACACCAAACGTTTTTGGGTATCGGCGGGAAACAGCGCCAAACCAAGCTGAATTGCTTCGCTAATATCGGTACGCGCAGCAATTGGCACCGATTGAATTGTGCCTAAGCGCTGAATTTCAGAGGGAACCCGCTCAACCAAAGCGTTTTCGCCAAACACCACGACGGCAGCTTTATCGCCTTCTTGCATGGTTTCGAGCGCTTGGGCAATAAATTGCTCGTTGTTAGAGCGTTGGCCCGGGGCAATTGAGTCGGAGCTATCGAGCAAAAATACCGTGGTTAGGTTTTGAACTGGTTGGCGTACTTGGGTTCCGGCAAGGCTGCCGATCAAACACAGCAGCAATAGCGTGCGTAAGCCCAAGGCCCACCAACGGCGTTGGCCTGTGCGACCACGGTTATTGAGCCAGCCCAACAGCCAGACCAGTGGCAGCGCCAGCAAAAACCAGAGATATTCTGGTCGGACGAACGATAGCATAACTTCATCCTAGCAAGGCCAAATGCCAATGGCATCGGGAACCTCTCCATGAACAGCTTGCGCCAGCAAACGCCGAACTGTTGAACGTTTCGATTTAGACTTCAACTGAATAGCATGAACGCTAAATCATCAGATTGGGTTCCCTCACCCCATTTTTCGTGTGAAACCCTTGCGCTAAACTCCCCTCTCCCGCCGCAGTGGGAGAGGGGTTGGGGGTGA